>JACDGI010000304.1 GCA_013821665.1 Anaerolineae bacterium | reverse complement strand
GGCTGGAGCATGTTCCGTGATTTACGGTTGCCCGTGTTGGTTATCCGTGGTGAGCGTGACCAAGTTTATCCAACAGCCGTGTTTGAAGAAGTCGCCCGTACCATTCCAAACGCCGAGGACGTGAACATTGGTGTGTCCCGACACCTCGTCCCACTCGAACGCGCCGAAGCCGTCAACCGTGCGATTGGTCGGTTTATTGGTGATGAGGCTGATGAACCCAGTTGGTGGGGCAAGCGTGTTACGAATGAATTTTCGGCGCAGCGTCCTTGGCTCAAACATTATGAAGAGGGCGTTCCTATAACCTTAGGCTTACCGAACCGTCCATTATTCCGTTTACTGCATAGTGCTGTACGCCGCTTTGGGAATCGCCCTGCGACTGTTTTCGGTGGACGTACCCTGACCTACAAACAGCTTGATAATGAGGTCAACCGGCTTGCGAATGCGCTGCGTTCATTAGGTGTGGAAAAAGGTACACGGGTGATGCTGCTGCTGCCGAATACGCCACAATTTATTATCGCCTACTATGCGATCCTGATGGCTGGTGGTGTAGCTGTTTCAACCAGCCCTGTCAATGAACGTGATGAACTTCAAAGGCAGCTCATTGATTCGGAATGTGCTTTCTTAATCACCCTCACCTTGTTCAGCGAAACGGCTCGCTATGTCCACGCCAATACTCAACTGCGTGGTGTGATCTTTACCCATATCAAAGATTATTTCAGTGCTACTAGCAAACTAGTCTTCACACTGGGTCGTGAAACCAAAGAAGATCATCAACTCGCGCGTGGGCTGCAAAAAAATGAATATTCTTGGACGCAGCTCGTCCATACTCACCCACCGACGCGTCCTCATATTGATGTTGACCCGGGAAGTGTTGCGGTCATCAATTATACGGGTGGCACAATAGACAAACCGAAAGGTGTACTCCTCAGCCATCATGCGGTTCTGGCGAATGCTTTACAGACACGCCATTGGATCACTGACCTCAAAGAAGGTGAAGAAACTGTTCTGGCCGCACTGCCATTTTCACATTCGTATGGCATGACCGCCGCCATGAACGTGCCGATTGCACTCGGTGCCAAGATGGTCATTTTGCCCAGCTTCGTGACACAGGATGTTCTCAACCACATTAAGCGCTACAAGCCCACACTATTCCCCGGCGTGCCCACCATGTATATGGCAATTAACCAGTTCGCAGGTGTGCGTAAGTACGGCATTAGCAGTGTGAAAGCCTGTATATCGGGGGCTGCACCCTTGCCTGTTGAAGTTCAAGAAGCCTTTGAGAAGCTGACACGCGGGCGACTGGTGGAAGGTTATGGCCTGACCGAAGCCTCACCGGTAACCCATTCCAATCCCTTACGCGGCGTGCGAAAAATCGGCAGTATTGGCATCCCCATGCCCGGTACGGACGCGCGTATCAATGATTTAATTACTGGTGAACGTTTACCCGCCGGACAAATTGGCGAACTGGCAATACGTGGGCCGCAGGTGATGCTAGGCTATCTGGGTAAAGATGATGGTGAACAGCCTTTCACAGCCGATGGTTGGCTGCTCACCGGCGACCTCGCCCGTATGGATGACGATGGTTACTTCCAAATCATCAGCCGTAAGAAAGAAATGATTCTGGCTGGCAAGTATCAGGTTTACCCGCGTGACGTAGAAGAAGTTTTATACGAACATCCCGGTGTCAAAGAAGTGGCGGTTGTCGGCCTGAGTGTGGCAGGGCATGAAGGTGAGCAGCGCATCAAAGCCTATGTCGTTCCACGCCCCGGCAGCACACTTTCTAAAGATGAGTTGATTGCGTTGTGTAAACGCCGCCTTAAAGAATATGCCGTGCCGTGGGAAGTCGAATTTCGAGATGAATTGCCCAAAAGTTTTGTGGGTAAAGTGCTGCGAAGATTACTAGTGGAAGAGGTACCAATTGCATCCGTTGAACAATAGAGAAAATGATACTCTACAAAAGCCTCGTTCAACTCAACTCAATCGTGTTATTAAGTATGGGATAGCGGTAGTGATAGTTGGCGCGGTTGCCATCGTTGTTTTAGCGTTGCTTGGTCCATCGAATAGTAGTAAGCCCTTTGATGGCAGATTAGCTGTGACTTGCGCCTATAACATCAAAGTTGTTGTCTTCACAGATGCCAACAGCGACGGTCTTCAGACTTCGGATGAGTCTGGGATCGCAGGAGTCGCAGTGATGCTCCAACCTTCGCTTCCCCAACAAAGCACTCCCGAACAAATGATGACCGATGCCAGCGGTTTGGTGACATTCTCCAAAAATGATTATTGCCCCGATCAAAATATGGTCAGCATAAGTGCCGTAGCGCCGTCCGGTTATAGCGCCACAACGCCGTTATCCTTTGGGCCGTATCCAGTAGCAGTCTTCACGAGCCAATATGCGACACAGGTCGCACAGAATCCAATTCCCAAAGTGATTTATATTGGCTTACATAAAAATTGAACGGATGTACTTAAAACCTGAACTATGGATAAGGTTTTGATGCAGTAAATGCAGCAGATCTGCAATATTTGCATAATTCCCGCCGACATGTCAGGCGGCTGTGAGGGAGCAATCCGCCGAAATGACATTTTATGTCGGCGGGAGGCCCGGCTGCTGCCGCCAGTGCAGCGGATTGCTCGGTTCAATCCGCCGCTGCACTTTTGGGGTTGCTGTTGCAGCGGATGAACGGGAGTGATCCGCCGAATGCGCAAAAGCGAAGGCAAAAAACTTAACGCAATCCACACGAGGCTTCACACAGGCGCAAAGAAATACCGGAGCATTAACCACAAAGAAGATAAGAAAGGTAGGACTACCTTAAGTGGTGGATGGTGAAATTAACCCTCATCCCCAACCCTTCTCCCTCATGGCGAAGGGAGTAAATGCAAATTCAAAATCGCACATTATTGCTTTTTCAGGCAAGCGGGTTAATCTCCACCGTTTATTGTGGTGCTACCAATAAGAAGGTAGCACCACACTAAACGGTGGAAGTATTTTCTGGCTAAAAACACGCGCTTTCGGGAATACGTATTTTGTATTTTCTCCCCTCCCTGACGCTTCGGGGAGGGGTTGGGGGCGGGGTGGATACGCTCAACTTCACCCTCCACCATTTAATGTAGTCCTACCAATAAGAAACACCGACATATATTATAGAACAAAAAGGCTACATAGGTCAAGTGTGTTTGGTTCGAGTTTTCAAACCTGCGTCAAGGCCGTTATTGAGCTTATCCATAACTGACGTTAATAGCACTTTGACCAATGTTGTGGAATGAAATTTTGTGAGTTATCGCGGCTAATTGGATACTGTTTGATAGGCTTCCCGTCTTTGCCGATAATGAGCACATCTTGTGAATTACTTTTACCCTTATTAATCAGCGCGAATTTTTCACCGTCATCAGACCACATAATGCCCGACAGTGGATTAGCATCAACTTTAGTGAGCGTATCGCTGTCGATAGGACGCAGATAAAGAGTGCCACCTCCCGGTGGTAAGATGTTGCCCCTTACGGCCATGAGATTTTCCTGTGGGCTGACGATAATTTCCCATGTGGCATTGTCCTCAACATCCTCTAATACCCGTGTTTGTTGACCACTATCGAAATCCAACATATACAGATCATATCGCTCATCTTTTTTGCCCATGAACCCCAATTTTGGGCGCTTTTGGTCAATAATGAAGTTCATATTGAGTATATCGGTTAAGTCTTCATCAACAGTGTGGATGTTAGTGCCATCGCCATCAGCCGTCGTCAGTTTGAGTCGTTTATCTTTCCCTTGTCCGGTAGACCATTCAAGCAATATATGATCGTTACCATTCCAATCGGTTGCCCAATATTCGCTTTGCCAAAATGACATGGGTAAGGCAATGAGTTGGTCGGCACCACTGACTAATTGAATGGGTTTTTGTAGGCTGCCGTCGTTCAGTGCCACACTTATTTTGCCATTTTCCATATACGGGATAATCATCTGGTCAGTTAGCGGAACATACGGAATCGCTTCCATAATACGGCTGCTGACAGTCGTATATCTCAATGTATGAAAAAACTTATTGCTAAAGTTGACTGCTTGATAGGTTGCAAGCGTCACTGCTTGCCGTTTATCGAGATCAAAAGCACCAACACCGTAGGTTGGGTTGTCACCATTGGTGGCTTGTTGCAGGTAACTGAAGCGTTTGCCATCGCTTGACCATGCCGCATTAAAATGATAACCACTGTAGGTCGTGAGTCCGTCAGGGCCATAGCTGCTGTCACCTCCTATATTTGTGCTGTTTAGAACACTGCCTTCTAAATCCATTGCGAGGGGTGTTCCATCGGATTGGAAAAGCGCATAATGCCACTGCTGACGACAGTTCGCCTGATTGCAAGTTAAATAACCAATGACCAGCGCCTTGCCATCCGGCGACCACATGAGATGTTGAATGTCGATTTTGGGCAGTGACGATTGAATAACGGCACCGCTCTGTTCGGGATTCAAGAACATTAAATGCGTGGGTTTTAGGTTGCCGTCCCTGAGAATAGACGCAAAGATATGTCCCTGCGGCGACCATACGCCGCGTACCATCGAGGCTGTGTTTAAAGGATAATCGACTGCTGTGAGTGTCGTCGTATCCCAAAAGGTGTAGTGTGTATAGTTTAATATCTGGTCAATGATGCTGATATAGTGGTTATCGGCTGACCATTCTTGCAAGTGGGTGTAATAGGCTTTGGTGGGATCTTTGGCAAAAGGTGTAACTGTTTTGATTTGGTCGTTATCGACATTGGCGATACTCAAAAGGAAGTCTTGATCGCTGTTACTCCATAAAAACGCGATCTGTTTGCTATCGCGTGACCATCGGAGCTGCTCAGTCAATAACTGCACGTTACCACCGGCATAATATACGTCATGTTGTAACAAATGGGGTTTCGCAGATAGCTCTTGAGCCTGTAAATAGATGTCATACAGGTCGGTTTCATGCGGTACGGACTTTAAATAAACGTATTTCGTCCCATCCGGTGAACCAATAAATCCTGTGCTGTTTCCGTTACGTGTTTCTGCGTTGAAGCGACCATTATTGCTGTCAAAAATTATCTGACCAGAATTTGCTGGTTGGCTTGTGGAATAATGATATAAAGCGATGCACACCTCTTGGTCGGGTAGCCGGGTTATAAATATGGCTGCCAAGCAAGCGATACTGAAAACCACCAGTATGCCCGCCGTAATTTTTCTGAAGAACGTGAATAAACTAAATGCCATAGCACAACCTATTCGATGATATTTCATACTTATACATCGAATATTTATATTTGGCTCAGTATTGTGCTAATAGAATGTTCGATCTTCGGTTTATCTTTTCAACGAAGCGACCATATCACGAATGGCATTGACTTCGATGTCTTGGGCGTTCGCACCGTCAATAATGGCTTTTTGCATCTCAGTGATTTCGGTATGGTTGTTATCCAAACGCTCAAGCAAAATATGTTTGATCGTTTCGAGTTGGCTATTGATGTGCTGTTGCAATTCTGCCTGAATCTTTTCAAGTGCTTCCGCGTTGGCTGCATTTTGTTCATCTATCAGTTTTTGATGTTGTGCGGCCAGAGCTTCCCGCTGCTCGGCGGCTTTGCGGTCGCGCACTTCTGAAATAGTTGAGTACAACAATACGGTGCTACTGACTACCACCGACATTACGTTCAGATAGCTGTTCACCGCCATTACAAATACTCCTGCACTTGCAAAGGCTATTAAAGGAACTAGGAAACAGAGTGTTGCCAGAATGGTCAAGCGGTTCGTAAGGTATTTGACAGGGTAGGGCAAGACATAAGCATCGAGAAAGGCGTTTAAGCGTGTCACGCGGCTGTTGGCATCCGGCGTGCCCATTTTGGGTGTGGAGGTAATGGTAGTCATGCTGTGCGCTCCTTATTAAACGAGAAGTATGTTTAAAGCATAATCCCGTTCCCCATTTTGAAAACGCGGCATTAATCAGAAGCACATTTGGATGTCTAGAGGGCATATCACAGCATGGAGGCTGACCGTCGGATCAGCCTCCGCGTTATCGCTATTCTTCCGACACGACTTCGATGGAGAGAACTTTGAAGATGGGTGTTGTGTCGGTTTTGTCTCCCGAACTTTCCACAGCGCAGCCACCTTGATCCACGCTTCTGGATTCTTTGTCTAAAGTTTCACGGTTACGGTATTCCATGATGATTAATCCGGTACGGCTGTGGATCGCTTGCATGGCAGTATCGCCAAGAGCCTTATCAGTTGTGCAGTAAGCCGCCACATCATCATTGCGTACCCAGATGATATACGATCCATTGTTGCGTGGCTCAACACTAAAGATATAGTCGCGCAAAACACCCGGATTGCGTTTACTAATATTTCCAGCCGGACTGCAAGCGGTGACGAGTACAGCCAACAGTAAGGCAAGGCTCAGGAACTTCTTTTTCATCTCAAATCCCCTTTAGGTCGTGATTTAGTCTTCTATGATTTCTAGTACGCATTCACAGCGATTTTGGTGCTAAAAATTGGCTCGATTCATTTTATTGACAATAGATATGCTTCCGTGAACAAGATGGCACATCCTAACCGATCCTTATGCAGAATGAAATCATGGAATATGAAGCACATTTGGTGTTGGACAAGTGTATAATTTAACGATGTTGAGGTCGGTAAAGGTTTCGTTTGCATGTCCATCCGTTTTGATGTTGTCATTATTGGGGCTGGTCCCGCTGGATCATCGGCGGCTTATTATCTCGCATGTGCCGGGATGAAAGTCTTGCTGCTGGATAAAGCCACCTTCCCGCGTGATAAAACGTGTGGCGATGGACTGGTTCCGCGCGCGCTGCCAATCTTAGCTGAGATGGGTATCCTTAACACACTTAAAAGCCAATTGCTCGGCTGGCAGCTTGATCAATTGGAAGTCACGGCACCATCAGGCCGCACGGTGCGCTTCACCATCCCGTCTTTACCACATGCACCGAACCATGCGGTTGTCATTCCGCGCCTGATCTTAGATAACTTGCTGCTGCAACAGGCTATTGCCGTTGGTGCAAACTTTCGTGGTGGTGTTCATATACGCGGCATACAGGTGAACACAGATGGCGTAACGATCTCCGGCGATGAGAATTACCACGCCACACTTGCTATCGTTGCTACGGGTGCGAACACCGCTTTGCTTAGTAGTCTCGGCTTGAACCCGCCGAAACCCAATATCGTCGCCGCCCGTGCCTATTTCGAAGGTATTGACGCTTTGCCGCCACATTTTCAATTTCGTTTTGATGGCGTTGTGCTGCCCGGTTATGGTTGGGTGTTCCCACTGTCCGCTTCATCCGCCAACATCGGTGCGGGCTTCATCCGTACAGGCAAACGCGAACATCATCAATCGGCACAAACTGTTTTCAATAGCTTCCTCCAAAGTCCTAAACTCAAAGCAATTTTAGGCAATGCTCGACAGGTAGGCACACTCAAAAGTTTCCCCATCCGCACAGATTTCGCCAGTGCGCCAACCTTTGCCGAACGTATATTATTAGTAGGTGAGGCGGCAGGTTTAGTTAACCCGCTCACGGGTGATGGTATTGACTTCGCGCTGGAGTCTGGCAAAATCGCCGCTGAACATGTTATCCACATGTTAAGATTAGGTGATGTTTCTCGTAGTCAATTGCAGGCTTACGATACAATCTTGCGCCAGCGCTACCAGAACCTGTTTCGTTTTTCCGAGCGCGTCAGCCGTATGACACTCAATCGTCGTGCGTTGGATTGGCTCGTACCATTAGCTGCCACTCGTCCTAAGTTGTCGGAAACGCTGGTCAACATTTTGCTTGGCGCACAACCCGCGCCTGAACGTGTATCATTTTTGCGTATAGTCAAAGGAGTAGCCGCGAGGCTGTAATCGTGATTAATCAAAACTCTGTTGAAACCGTCAATGGTTTACGTCAAGACAGTCACTTTACCAAACCCGCTTATGGCAGTTATTGCTTTGCTGGGCTGCCACAGCTCATTCGCCACGTTCTGACGGGTACAGGTGAACTTGGTTTTGCACCGGATGTGTTGGCAGGATTGCCCTCTCAATACGATAAAGTGGTCTTGATGTATGTTGATGCTTTTGGCTGGCGCTTCTTCGATAAATATGCTGATAAATACCCGTTCCTTAAACGCTTCATCGAGCAGGGTGTGGCCTCCAAAATCACGTCGCAGTTCCCATCAACAACGGCTGCACATCTCAGCACAATTCATCTTGGTCAGCCAGTGGGGCAAACGGGTATCTACGAGTGGTTTTATTATGAGCCGCTGCTTGGACGCATGATCGCTCCGTTGATCTTCTCTTATGCGGGCGACCAAGAAACCGGAACAATTAAGCTGCCTCCGGGTGTCAATGTGGGTACGGCGCTCGGCTTTAGCACCATCTATGAACAGCTTAAGTCTCAGGGTGTCAATTCCTATGTGTTTCAGAATGCCGCTTATACCAATGGTGGTTTTGCGGATTTGGCGCTGCGTGGAGCAGAACTACATGGCTTCAAAACCATGTCGGAAGGGTTGCTCAACTTGGCGGATGCAGTAGTAGCCGAGCAGAGCAAGGCCTATTTTTACTACTACTATGATCCTATCGACTCCATAGGGCATAAATACGGGCCACCTTCACGCGAATTTGAGGCTGAAGTGGATGCCTTTTTTATCGCCGCCGAAAAACTGCTTCATGCCACCTTATCTGGTAAAGCCGGTAAGACACTACTGCTGCTGACTGCCGATCATGGTCAGGATGATATTTCGCCCAATAAGACCGTCTACCTAAACCAGAGCATTCCCGAATTTACGCCCTATGTCCGTACCGATGGCGAAGGACGCTTATTGATCCCCGGTGGCTCGGCTCGTGATCTATTTTTGTACATCAAAGAAGGGCAGGTTGACGCGGCTTTCAACCTGCTGTCATCACATCCTGTGCTGCAAGGCAAAGCGGAAGTGCGTCGCGTTTCGGACTTAATCGCGCAGGGTTATTTCGGCCCATCACCATCGGATCTGTTCTTGCAGCGTGTCGCCGATCTGGTTATTTTGCCCTACAACGGCGAAACGGTGTGGTGGTATGAGAAGGGACGTTACGAGATGGTGTTCTACGGGCATCACGGTGGTTTAACCC
>JACDGI010000303.1 GCA_013821665.1 Anaerolineae bacterium | reverse complement strand
AAATAGGCCAAATGAAACGCCTTGTAGAATATTTCTTGTGATGGGCTGAAGTTGAGTCGTGCGGGGAACGATGAGACTGTAGATGAAGGTCAGCGCAAATAGAAGCGCGATATTCTCAGTTAATTCAGTAAGCATATTCACGGCATAGCATCCTTTTAGCTGAAGCGCACCAGCCTTTCTTGATTGTACGCCTTAACTCAGATAAAGCGCTGAAAGTTAGATATATATTCCCATAGCTTAATTGTTGTTCAAATTTCGGTGGGGATTAGATTGTAGGTGATGGTCCTATTTTGAGATCAATAAAACCACCCCGCATGTAGGGACAGGATTAATCCTGTCCGGCATTTCCTAGCCCTTAAATGACAATCAGCGTGAACCTATGGCTGCTAACCGCTCACCCAACAGCGTTTCCAGATACGGTGTGACACCCCAAAACGCCTTCAGATCGTTATATTCTTTGACGAACTCGGCCTCACCAACCTCTGCCTTTTTCACCGCACGGATCATCAGGTTGCGTCCGGTATGCTCGGATGAGATGAACTCCACCACATCGGTCTTATAACCCATAATCCGCAAGAGTAAGGCGCGGAAGCTATCTGTCAGAATATCGCCCATGCGCTGTTTGAGGATGCCCTGCCGCATCACGGGTTCGAAGGGTGCGCGGCTTTCCAACTGTTGATGCAAATGCTTATGGCAGCAGGGCGCGGTCATGATGATGCTCGCCCCATATTTGATGCCCAATGCCAGTGCCTCATCGGTGGCGGTGTCACAGGCATGCAGTGCCAGCACAATATCCGGCGTATGTTCCGGCACATGCTCGATGATCGGCGAGGCGAAGAAACAGGCATCACCCAAACCAAGTTCCGCACTGTACGTATTGCTGCGGGTCATCAACTCGGCATTCATATCCACGCCGCTCAACTGCGCCGGAATCTGCCGGATATTATTCAAATAGTGATAGGTCGCGAACGTCAAATGGGCTGATCCCGCGCCGCAGTCAAGGATGTGAATGGGCGAATGATCGAATGTGGTCAACGATCCGGTATGGTCGAGCAGTTTCAAAAATTCGTTGATCTGCGCGAACTTATCCTGCATATCGGCCTTGATGCGTCCGTCACTGGTTTGGATACCAATCTTCTGCAAAAACGGATCGGGTAGGCTGGCAGGTATCGGCCAATCCTTCCAGCGGTCGTGTTCAACCGGCTCCAGATGCGGCTTAATCGGTGCGCTGCGGTGGATAATCGCCTTACCTTTTTTGGTGATCTGCACGTTCAATTCTTCCATCGTCGAGCGCAAATGGATGCTGTGGAAAGCCATCGCCAGCAGTTCGCGTAGATGCGCTTCGGCCTCAGCCCCTTCATAATTCTTGGTGATGTCCTGCTTGGCGCTAAAGTGCGCGAATTGCAGATGCCGCCGCTGTTTGATCTGCACGGGACGCACTGTCACCATACGCCATTGCAACGTATTGCTGATCTCGCCCTTAAAAGTCATTTGTACGAATGTGGCTTCATCCAGCGCGGCTTGCTGGAGAATCTCATGGTAATTCTCGGTCATAGGTTCACTTTCAATCGTTGGTCTGTTGCTTTTGCTCAAATATTGGAGCGGCAATCATGCGGGCTTCTTACCTCACGCATTATACCGCTTACCCTATAACTTCTCTTTGCGCCTTTACATTGAATGTTCATTTCTGGCGCGTGCCTATAGAGCGATTTGCTGCTCACAAACCTATTGACAAGTAAGAATATTTGTGCTAAAATTTCTCATGTGGAAGCTGTAAAATGAAACCGTTTGGAGAACGCCAATGTTATCAACAAACCACCAACTACCACTTAAAATGACCGCAAATAAAGCAGCGACATGCACAAATTGCACGGCGGCGGCAACACGGGAGCCATCCGCTGCATTTGTGTCATTTCGGCGGCATCAGCCGAGCCTCCCGCCGACACAAAATGTCGATTCGGCAGCTCACTCCCTCACATCCGCCTGCCATTTCGGCGGGAAATATGCAATTTGTGCAGTAAATGCAGTAATAACAGCATCAACTGCAACATTTTGAACTTTAGCTTCCGACATCTGATAACAAAAAAACGTACCCATAAACACTGTTATGGATTCGGTTTGGAGATCATCTTGATACAAGGGCGCTCAATCGTCTGAACGCCCCAAGTTTGTTAGTCGAGGCTTATGGTTTGGAGATAATCGGGCCTTTCATGCCGAAGTTGCCACCAATCAAAACCAGATCCACAATGTCGACTTTCCCGTCACGGTTCAGGTCGGCATTGGTTGGCGCGGGCGGTGCGTTTTGGGTGAAGTTCGCGCTGACGGTCGTTGCATCGACCAGATCAATCGTCTGATTGCCGTCGGTATCGCCCGCTCTTAGGACTTGGCTTCCCAGATCAGCCGTCGGCGCAGTATCGCTCAGCGTGATCTGATACACCTCGGTCAGATGCAACGGTGCGCTAATGAATACGGTGTAGTCACCAGCCGCCAGATCACTGAAAGCATACTTGCCGTCAGCCAAAGTCACCATCTGAGTGACCAATGCACCGTCTTTGTTAAGCTGGATATTGATGCCCACGTTATCCGGTGCCTTCTGGTAGGCAATGACACCCTGAATGCTGCCAGCCAATGGCGCTGCGGATGTCGGTGTCGGCGGTTCAACCACCACTGCTGTTGTGGTTGGTGACGGGGTGGCGGTCGGCGGTTCCGGTGTCAACGTAAAGGTCGGTGCAACCATCGATGTGGCAGTCGGTACAACCGCTGTCGGCTGCGTAACAACTGCTGGATCAATCGTGACTGAGCCGTTGGTCACCTGTAAGGGTAAGGCCACACCCTTGTTATCGACTGCCAGAATACTACAGTTGATCGGTGTTGTGCCTGCTGCCAGCGTCTTATATTGGAGGATAAAGGCGCTGCCGTTACCGTCAAAGGCGGGGGCAGGTTGCAAACGGGTTGCCGCCACCAACCAGTGACCATTTTGTCCGGGGCCGGGGTCAACAAAGAAGCCGTTGCTGTCCGTAAAGATGGCACCGTTGGCATGGGTAGTTCCTGCTAATAGCGCCGGATCAACCGTACAATCAACCTGCACACCATACAGTGTTGTCACGTTGAACAGGTTAATCGTGGCGCTGATAACATTACCCACGCCCACTTTATTTGGACTAACATCCACACGTCCGGTTGGAACCGTCGGCTGCGGTTGAGCAGTTGAGGTTAATGTCGGTGGCACCAAGGTATTCGTCGGTACAACCGTCTTGGTTGGCGGCACTAACGTATTGGTTGGGAGTGGTGTGCCGCTCGCTGGCACCAGTGTATTGGTCGGTGAAGGTGTCGTCGTTGGCAGCGGCGTTTTGCTCGGCGGCACGGATGTATTAGTCGGTGTCGAGGTCTTGGTCGGTGGTAGCGGTGTATTGGTTGGTGGAGCCGGTGTTTTCGTCGGTGGTACTGGCGTATTGGTTGGTGGAACTGGAGTCTTCGTGGGTGGTATGGGCGTATTAGTCGGTGCTACGACACCACCGGATGGCAGCCGTCCATAGTACATGTAAGTGTTGCCATAGTTGCCACCCACAGCCGAAAAGAATACGAATTCGACGCTGTCTGGTCGATTCCAGCCAACCGCTGACCACTTAACCGATGGGCTTGCATCGAAGGAGTCGGTTCCTGTGTGTTTAGCAAACAGTTGAGCCGCGCCCCATGTGCCGTCAGCGTTTCGCTTGCTCACATACATATCAGCATTTAGCCCTGCGGATTCTGCGCCATGACCGATGATATACACCTCGCCTGCGCTGTTGATCGCCATCATCGGATCGTGACTGTAGGTGTTCAGCGTGGTATCGACCCATGCGGCATCAGTGGTTGAGCGGCGCACGTAGTGAACACGCCCATACTGATTGGTCGTATCATAATTTTGGATATAAGCTATATGTTTAGTACCTGCCGCATCAATGACGAAGCTCGGCCCCTGATCAACATTGAGACCAAAGTTAATACTTGTCCAAACCGAAGCGCTGCTGACAACTTCCTCGTTGCCCCATACTCCGGCGGTCGTCCGTGTGCGAGCCAGAATCTTAGCCGGGCTGGTAAATTCAGATACCCACGCAATCGTCAAACTGCCGTCCAGCGGTGAGATTGCCAGCGATGGATGGTTGGCTTTGCCGCTCTTATCAACCGTGACGACGGCGGATGTTGGTTGCAGTGTGTTACTGGTCGCATTATAGGTGAATGGCTGGTAAATCACATGATTACCCGTTTGCCAGTACACGATATTCAGCAAACCGGTTTTATCGAACATGCCGGATAAGCCGGATGTACCGACGTAATCCCCGCTGACGGTGGCCGAGTTCGCCGAGATTTGGATACGCGGTTTTACGGTATTGGTACGGATATTAAATGGATAATCGTACAGCGCCGAAGTACGTGTATTGACGAGGATATGAATGATGTCCACGCCATCGTAGGCCGCCTCGACCGAAAGTGGCTCGACACTCAGTTGTATTTGCACTTTACCTGTAAAGGCATTGGCTGCGGGCAATCCGGCTACTTGCGTCCAATAAACCGCCAAGAGGGTTTGATATTGAGCAGTACCTCCAATCATATACACACGATCATCGTTTGTGCGGACAATTTGATGGGGTACAACATCCGAGTAGCCCGGTCCAACTGGAAAAAAGACGTTGGTTCCTTGAGCGTTCACATCCCGCGATGGCAATAAGATCACCACCATCAAACCCAGAAGTATGAAGGCTGCGAACCGAACCGAATAATTTTTTAGACGCGCCAGCGATAAGGTTATCATGTGGATCACTTTCATATACAACGAAGATTCATCCCTCACTATTGAAGCTAATGTAGTTCTTCCTCCCTGACGATAGGAATAAGGTCGTCATGGTGTATGAAAATACAAACTTAAAAAATCTTCCCGTTATATCTTTAATTATTCGGCTGATGAATCAGGACTATATAGCTATCTAAACAGCTTGATTTGCTGCATTGTTTGTCTACAACCATCTGCTTTTGACAAACCGATGTGCCTCATGTAATCTCTTTCAGACCGAATGGTCTTTTAATAAGTAAGGCACATGAATACTGAAACGCATACGACCAAAGGCGGCCAAACGCGCGAGATGATTATCCGGCAGGCAGCAGTAGTTTTTAACCAGCGCGGTTTCTTTGGTACATCCATCAGCGACATTATGCAGGAAACGGGTTTGGAAAAAGGTGGCATATACAACCACTTCAAGGCGGGCAAGGAAGAGTTGGCGCTGGCCGCTTTCGATTATGCGGTGGCACACATC
This sequence comes from Anaerolineae bacterium, assembly GCA_013821665.1. Taxonomy (GTDB): domain Bacteria; phylum Chloroflexota; class Anaerolineae; order Aggregatilineales; family Phototrophicaceae; genus CFX2. The sequence goes on along the minus strand of JACDGI010000303.1, from coordinate 3,835 downwards.
AATCACAAACTGGAAAAAGGGTTGCAGGGTAAATATCATGCAGTCGAACGGCTGCTGGCCTTCGCGTCAGTGCTGGAAAGCGCCTTCGACGATCCTGAACTGCCGGGGGGCTGCCCTATCTTGAACACCGCTATTGAATCGGACGATACCCATCCGATACTGCGGGCGCGTACCGAAGTGGCTATGTCCAATTTGATCGCCAGCCTACAGCACATCATCGACAAAGGTATCACACGCGGGGAAATCCGTGCCGGAGTTCACAGCCAAGAGGTCGCTGTGGTGTTTATCTCTACGATGGAAGGTGCATTGATGCTCAGCAGGCTTTATAATGAGCGCCAACACATCACTTTTGCACTGCATCATATCGAGCAGTTTATCGAACATTCTTTACGTCGCTGACGTATAGAGTCTTAAACCTTATGGATGGAAGGACGCGAACATGAAGGGTTCACGTGTGGTCGTAACGGGGCTGGGAGTCGTCAGTCCATTGGGGAATACGGTAGCCGAAACGTGGCAGAATGCACTGGCCGGTAAGAGCGGTATCGAGTGCTTGGAAGGCATCAATGACATTGACAATAACCCGCGTGTGGGCGGAACGGTCAAGAACTTTGATGCGGTGGCGATCTTCGGAGCGCGTGAAGCCCGCCGTTTGGATAAGGCCAGCCAATTCGGGATGCAAGCTGCCGAGCAAGCCTTAATCGACAGCGGCTTGCAGGTCACCGAAGAGAATATGTATGAAATAGGCTGCGTCATCGGAACCTGCGTCGGCGGGATCGAGTCGATGGTGGATGCCACGGTTGACTTTGAAAATCGTGGTCAACGCGGCGTGAGTCCGCTGGCAATCCCGCGTATTCTGGTCGATAGTCCATCGGGGCGTGTATCGATGGCTCACAATCTACGTGGGCCGAACTTCGCGATTGTCTCGGCGTGTGCGACCGGCAATAACTGCATCGGTGAGGCAGCCGATATGATCCGCTTGGGGCGTGCCAAAGCGATTTTGGCCGGTTCAAGTGAAGCCACGTTGATCCCGATGGTGCTGGCGGGCTTCGATAATATGAAGGCGCTGGCGCATTATAAGGAAGGCGATCCGACTGTGATTTCGCGTCCGTTCGACTTGAACCGGACAGGCTTCGTCGGCGGCGAAGGTGCAGCCGTGTTGATGCTCGAAGATTTGGAGTTCGCGCTGGCACGGGGCGCACATATCTATGCTGAAATCGGTGGCTACGGGCATACATCGGATGCCTACCACATCACTGCGCCGCGTGAAGATGGTGTCGCGGCGGCTGAGGCCATGAAACGGGCGCTCAAGGATGCTGGCCTAAAAGCAGAAGACCTTGGTTACATCAACGCGCATGGCACCAGCACACAGTTGAACGACAAGAGTGAGACGACTGCGATCAAGCTGGCTTTGGGCGGACAGGCTTACAAAATTCCAATTAGCTCGACCAAATCAATGACCGGACATATGTTAGGGGCGGCTGGCGCGATTGAGGCCTTGTTCTCGATCCTCGCCATCCGCGACAATATGGTTCCGCCGACGATCAATCTCAATACACCTGATCCTGATTGTGATCTGGATTACATCCCGAATGTGGCGCGGTCGCAAAAAGTTGACCATGCTATGAGCAACTCTTTCGGTTTTGGTGGTCATAATACGGTGTTGGTTGTCAGCCGCTATGATGAGGCGAAGGCATAAGATGAAACAAAGAAAATTACGTTTAACCCCCACCCTAGCCCTCCCCCGTAAACGAGGGAGGGAATAAATGGAAAACGGATTGGAAGCGCTGCGCCCTTATATTGGTCAAGAACTGAGCATGGTTCCGTCACCTGTCGCGCACTGGCTGAAAGGCATCTTGCAGGAAATCAGTGAAAATGGGATGAAGATTGCCTTTACAGTGCGCGAGGATATGACCAATCCAGCCAGAATTCTGCACGGTGGCATCATCGCAACGATGTTGGATGATATTATGGGCATCAGCGTGATGGTGAAACATAATCCTGACCTCAGCACTTTTTACTCGACCGTGAATTTGCATGTGGATTATCTCGCCAGCACACGCGAAGGCGCGACGGTCATCGCCAGTTCGAACATCATCAAGGCGGGTAATAAGATTGCCAACGTCGAAGGCTGGCTGCACGATGGCAGCGGCAAGATGCTGGCACATGCCACCTGTAATATGCTCAAGGTTGAAATGCGGACGTGAGTCTGATGAGGGATGAAAATAAGCGCATCCAGAACCCCCACCCTAACCCTCCCCCGCAAGCGATGGAGGGAATAATGCACAGCGCGATAGCTATTTTCAGAAAAGAGGAGGGGGTTTTAAAGACGCTTAGAAGTCAACACCTTGCGATAAGAGTGTCTGTACCGTTTAAGCGATGCGACGGGTGAGTTTGCAACGACAGTTGTTCCGATTGGCGCGTTCACCGGCAGCCGGTCTATTCATAGGATGGGTGTTCGCGCATATGAGCTTCGCCATTCCGGTACATCGTTTGCGAGAAACCGCTACATTGATAGCGTTTGAACATCCCAAGCCCGTTTATCCGCTGCATATCCTGATCGTACCCAAGAAAGCTATCGCCTCAATGATGAAGATTAGAGCCGATGACGCGCCGTTTCTGGAAGATGTGTTCCAAACGGTGCAAAGTTTGGTGACGGAATATCAACTCGAAGCGCGTGGCTACCGTGTGATCTGCAACGGCGGCGAAAATCAGGATGTGCCACAGCTTCATTTTCATCTGGTATCGGAACGACATGCGTAAATTCATTGCCGCCCGTAAACGTCAACTGATTGCTTTTGTCGTCGCTATTCTCGTAATCGTCGGGATTATAGGCGGCTTGTGGATTACTAATGTATTCGGTTGGCGGCAATGGCGCGTGCAAGAAGCACAGGGCTTCATTGGTGCGTCACTGCCACAAAGCGCGGCAGATGTGCGGTTCACCACACGTAACCAATACACGCGTATCGTCTGGCTGCGCTTCAGTTTGCCCCCGAATGCTGACTTGATACCTTTCCTGACGCAGATGGGCATCACTGATGCGCTTAAAACAGGGTTTACCCCTTTCCCCGCAGCCAATCCACAGGAAGCCGCAATCACATGGTGGCAGCCCATCGCCAGCAAGGTATTTAGCGGTGTATATTGGAATACCGGCGCAAAAGTGATCGAAATCCTACTCGATAAAACCGACGGCAGCCAACCAGTGGTTTATCTGCGTGCTTATGCGCTCGGCAAAACTTAGCTCCTCTCACACTTTTCACAGTTGTATTAAGAAAATAACAATTTATTCATAGAATTTACGCTTAATTCACAGGAATATTAAGTTTTTGTCATATAATGATGAAATAGTTAAAGCATTGGTCAGGCAGATCGTAAAGGCGTAAAGGCATAACATGTTATCTCTCAAAAAACGGCTCGTGGTTGGTATCGCTCTGCTGATGTTGCTCGTAGCAACTGTTCTACCAGCCGGCGCACAGGATAACGGTTCATCGTCTTCACCGAGTCCAGTGAATGGCACAAGCATCATTACGATTCAAATTGGCGGACTAGGCGGTTTTACGGTGTCGTTATCGTTACCCATTCGCTGCGGCAACAACTGCTAGCCATTAAAATAGTATCGAGTTTATGTGCATAAAGGGAACTTATCGCCTCGATAAGCTCCGCCGATTGCCTTGGATGTTTCCGCCGTTTGGTTACGAATGGCCGCTTTAAATTACTTCTGCTTGCCACCACGATCTGGCACCAAGAACTGAAATATATGTTATATTTTGTGCTGTTTCAGAGGTATTTATCTTATCTGATGACAAATTACTGATGTAGGCTAGATACGATCCAAATG
>JACDGI010000302.1 GCA_013821665.1 Anaerolineae bacterium | reverse complement strand
CACTAGCATGGTCAGCAGATGACACGCTGTTGCTTGCCACCACGCATGGTGCGCCCGTTGGAAACGAAAGTCCAGAAAATAGTCCTGCGTTTAATGTCTCGGTGACGGACACGACTGGCACATTCGATTCGACTGTCGTTCCGAATGCGGGTATCTGGTCAGCACCTCAATTTTCACCCATCCTCACACCATCCGATAGTAAATTTCCCAAGGGTTATATGGCCTATCTGCGTGCGCGCGACTCATTTAACACCATCAACGGCGAATATGATTTGGTAGTTGCTGACCGTGATGGTAGTAATGGTCGAGTTGTATTTCCCGGAGATAGTCGCCCCGGTTTAACCGCACAAGAGTCAATTTTCCAAGATCGAGAATTTACATGGAGTCCTGACGGTCATCAAATCGCTATTATTTATCAAGGGAACTTGTGGATCGTTGATGCTGAGTCGGGTATAAGCCACCAACTGACATTAGATGGTAGAGCTTCCAATCCAATCTGGTCAAAATGAAGCGCGATTATCTCATATTCTGCCTCACAGTAGCGCTGTTTTTAGGCAGCCTTGTCACGACTCTGGATACGACCCAGCAGCGAAATTACTATCTTCGCGGCTATGTTGATGCGAGTACTGACGCTAATCTGCCGTTTCGTGTACCTCAGTTCGGTGTTAATGCCGATCTCAATCAATATGATGCCGATGCGCTTGAACATAACCTTAGTTTAATGGAACAGGCTCATGTTGTCTGGTTGCGCCAATATATCCACTGGTCAGATATTGAACCTTCGCGTGGGCAACTCGATTGGGAAAAAGTTGACACGATATTCGCTGCTTTAAAACGGCATCCGCAGCTCAAACCCATTATCGTTTTTATAGCCGAACCCGATTGGGCACGTCCTCTTAAGACTACGCTCACCGCTCCGCCGCTGAATATCAATGACTTTGCGAATTTTGTCGGTGAATTTGCTGCTCGGTTCAAAGAGCAGGTCGATTACTATCAAGTTTGGGACGAGCCAAATCTCATCGCAGCATGGGGAGGTCAAGAGCCGAGTGCAGCCGCCTATACAGCACTTTTGGCACCAGCCTACAAATCAATCCATGAGAATGATCCAGCGGCGACGGTCATATCCGCAGCCTTAGCCCCCACAATTGAAACCGGCCCCAAAAACATAAGCGACATCCAATATTTACATGATATGTATGCCGTTGGTGCAAAAGATTTTATGGACGCGGTGGCCGCCAAGCCCTATGGTTTCAATGATTCGCCAGAAGATCGAACTGTATCGGCAACTAAGCTCAATTTCTCGCACCTTATCGCCTTACGCGAAGAAATGGTTCGCAATGGTGATGCCAAGAAAGCACTTTTGGCAAGTGAATGGGGATGGAATAGTTTGCCCACCAGTTGGACAGGCAAACCGTCGATTTGGGGTACGGTGTCGGCTCAAACGCAAATTGACTATACTCTCACTGCCCTCGACAGAGCTAATCGGGAATGGCCGTGGCTAGCCGGTATGACCCTGAGCCAATGGCGGCCAGTTGCACCTCCAAATGATCCTATTTGGGGATTTGCGCTCATCGATCAAAATAATCAACCTAATGCGTTGTGGTCTGCCTTATCTCAGCATAAATTTCCGCAGCAGGCTGAAAACGGTTTATTCCCCGCTGTTAATCCTTATGTGCGTTACAGTGGTGTATGGACTTTTGGCCCTCTTGGTGCTGATATTGGCTGGGTACAAGATAGTCAGTTTTCGTTTGATTTCGACGGCTCGGATGTGGCGCTCTTGCTGCGACAGGACAATTACACCGCTTATCTTTATCCGACCATTGATGGACAGCAAGCCAATGCCATTCCATCAGATGCATCTGGCAACCACTACATCGTATTGACCAGCCCTTCGCTTCTACCTGAAATTAATCTAATTCCAGTTGCTAGAAATATCGCCTCTAGTGTTCATACACTTCACGTTGTGGCGGATCGTGGCTGGGATCGCTGGGCAATTGCTGGTTTTGGTGTTAGCTCAGGCAGCCTGTTGATTCCTTACCAGCATCAGATCGCCATTGGGTGGCTAACAACTCTCTTTGCCGCTTTAGGCATCGTAGTGACAGCAACCCGCTTTCGGTGGCAATTCCTCCGAACTGGTACTCAGTTTATGGGAAAATATCTGAGCGCGACGATTCAGTTCGTCATCAGCATATTTTCGTCGCTGGCATTACTGGTTGGCATGATGCTGACGTGGGGTGATGGTGTAACTGGAGTGCTGCGTCACGAACCCGTTTCACTGGTATTGGCGATTGCCACCAGCGGCCTCATCAAACTTCAACCGGGCTTTGTGCTGACCATCCTTGCAGCGGCAGTCCTCTTCATAGTATTTTACAACTACCCTCACATTGGTTTAGTCCTGACTATATTTTGGGCACCATTCTTTCTATTCCCAGTACAACTTTATCAATTTGCCTTTCCGTTAGTCGAGATCATGATTTTGTTGACGAGCGGCGCATGGTTGCTGCGACTGTTAGCCAATCATGCCCGCTGGAAGCAAACCAGCGTATCGCAATTTTCGTTCCCTAATATCATATTTTCTTTTTCGTCGTTGAGCCTTATAGACTATCTCGCACTAGCATGGTTGCTGCTTGGCGTTCTGTCACTGCTGTGGACACAACGGTTGCCAGAAGCTACAACGGAACTACGGGTTAAATTTGTGGAACCCTTAATCTTTTATATCGTGTTTCGCACCAGCCGGTTATCCAGAAGCCAAATCTTGATGATTGTGGATGCTTTTATTATCGCTGGTCTCATCGTGGCGCTCATTGGGCTTTTCCAGTATGTGCAGGGTGAGGCGATTATTACCGCCGAGGCTGGTTCTCGCCGACTCGCCAGTGTTTACGGTTCGCCTAATAATGTCGCGCTATTTCTGGGGCGCTGCATTCCGTTCGCATTGGCCTTTGTCGTTATTCAAATTGATAAGCGTAGAAAAATTTTCTATTTAGTCGCGCTCATTCCGATAGGAGTCGCCTTACTCCTTACACAAAGTGTCGGTGGGATATTTATCGGAGTGCCTATTTCTGTGGCCTTTGTACTCTTACTCTCTCTCCGTCGACAAGCACGTTATGTCTTACTCGGTTTAATTGTCATTCTTGTGATCGGTTTTGTTATCTCTCTCCAATCCGAACGCTTCGCCCGCGTACTCGATTTTTCAAGTGGCACTAATTTTTATCGAGTGCGTGCTTGGTTGAGTGCTATAAACATCATCCATGACCACCCGATTACGGGGCTTGGTCTTGATCAATTCTTATATGTGTTTCGAGGCAAGTACATCTTACCGGATGCATGGCAAGAACCGAATCTCTCACACCCTCACAATATTCTGCTCGATTTCTGGGTGCGCCTCGGCTTGATGGGTGTATTATTATTATTGGTCCTTCAAACCGTATTTTGGCGGACTGCGATAAAATTTTATCGGCAGTTTCAAAAGACTGATAAGCTCTATTTAGCACTGTTAATTGGCACTGTTGGCAGCATGATTAATCTAGTCGGGCACGGTCTAATTGATAACAGCGTATTCGTGCAGGATTTGAGTTATGTTTTCGTGCTTCTCTTAGCGTTAATACAAATAGGCGAACGCGCGATCTATTGACGAACCCTTAATATGATGGTGTAATCTACACCAAGTGTGACGAGGGTCGTCCATGAAAGTTAAGGTGAATAAAGTCACGATTCAACTTGTGCAAGAGGATATTCTATCGCTTGCTGTGACTGCTATTGTCAATTCCACGGACCCTAATTTACATCTCAACCCCACTTGGTTGCTCCGTGCTGGCATCAAACTTCAAGAAGCTGTTAATGCTATCGGCTGGTGTGACATCGGTGATGCCGTGATCACCGATGCTGGCGATCTTCCCTTTCAGAAAATCATTCATGCAGTTGGCCCACGCTGGGGTGAAGGCAGCGAACGCGGTAAGTTGGCAAATGCAACCTTGGCTTGCCTGCGCTTGGCGGAAGAACATCATTTACGCTCACTAGCCTTACCTGCAATTTCTGCGGGTGTCCTAGGTTATCCGCTCGAAAACTGCGCTCGCACCATCATCACACAGATTATCGACTATACCTTTGAAAATCCCCGTTTCTTGAAACTTGTGATCATCTGTTTGGATAACTTAACTGCAATGGCTGTTTTTCAGAACGAGTTAAAGGTTCAGGTCGAGCAGCTCAAAAATGCTGGCGAAGGCGAAGTCACTGTATAAACCAGCATACTTGCCCTAATTATCTTATGGTACACTCGTTTTAGACTCATTTGAGCATATTCAACAGAGGATATTTAAGTGCGCGTACTCATCACTGGCGGAGCGGGTTTTCTAGGGTCTCATTTATGTGACCGCTTTCTAGCAGAAGGACATACTGTTATTGCGATGGATAACCTGATCACAGGTAATACCCGCAACATTGCTCACCTCGCTGGAAATCAAAATTTCAGCTTCATTCATCACGACATCACCAATTACATCTACATCAATGGATCAATAGATGCGGTGCTGAATTTTGCCTCTCCGGCCAGCCCGATTGACTATCTAAAGCTTCCTATCCAAACGCTCAAAGTCGGTGCCCTCGGAACACACAACGCGCTCGGTTTGGCGCTGGCGAAAAATGCACGTTTCCTCATCGCTTCAACATCAGAGATCTATGGGGATCCGTTGGAACATCCTCAAAAAGAGAGTTATGTAGGCAACGTCGATCCCATTGGCCCTCGCGGTGTCTACGATGAGGCCAAGCGTTATGCAGAAGCGATTACGATGGCTTACCACACCTTTCACAAAGTTGATACAAGGATTGTTCGCATCTTTAATACCTATGGGCCACGTATGCGTTTAGCTGATGGACGTGTCGTGCCTAATTTTATCGCCCAAGCCTTGCGTGGTGAAGCGCTGACTGTGTATGGAGATGGCGCACAAACGCGTAGTTTCCAATATGTGAGCGACTTGATTGAAGGGTTGTATCGTTTGCTGATGTCTGATTACACTCAGCCTGTCAATATCGGCAATCCAACCGAGATGACTATCCTGCAATTTGCTGAAGCTGTAAATGAAATTACAGGTAACAAAGCCGGTATCACCTATAAAGACGAGCGTATAAAAGGTGATCCACAAACCCGTCAGCCGGATATAACTCGCGCCAAGGCCGTACTTGGTTGGGAACCAAAGATTAATCTGCACGAAGGCCTCCAAAAAACGGTTGAGTATTTCCGCGAGGTTGTGTGATTCGTTTGCAGTCCTTCGGCGCACAGCGATCCTCTGTTAGCCATACAGCATTGATCATCATCAGTTTAGTAGCTGCTATTGGAGTGGGCATCTTGGCACTGAGCCAGCCCGTTCCAGTGATGGTTATTGTGGGGGTGATTCTTGCATGTCTTGTATTAGCGACAATCCACCCAATTGCGGTACTCATTCCGCTGTTGATATTGGGGCCGATGCGCGTACTCATCTCGACAGAAGCGGCCTTTCAACTACCGCTGGATATTGGTCAAATCGCTCTAGTCGTATTCTTCGCTTCTTGGGCCATCCAACGCATTATAAGGCTTAATGTCACATCACTGCGCTTGGCTGACCTATGGACACCGTTATCAGGCGCGTTACTACTGTTTATTGTAGCAACGGGATTATCTGCTTTTGCCGCCACATCATTAACTGCATGGGCGTTAGAGTGGACCAAATGGGTTCTCGTATTCGTGCTGTTTACAGTTGTCGTCAATCTGTTTTCGACGATTTCGTGGGAATGGCTTGTTTTCGCCTTAGTGCTTTCGGGTCTTGCGAATGCTTTGGTTGGCATCTATGAATTCTTCGGTGGCAGTGGCGCATTAGTCTTACTCATCAATGACCGTTTCTTCCGCGCTTTCGGAACTTTTGGACAGCCCAACCCTTTTGGCGGATTCATGGGGTTGCTCATTCCCCTGAGTATTATGAGTGCCGTTGGTTATGCCATCCGTTGGCGCAAAAGTTTGCCCGAAGGAAAGTCTCTAAACCTCTTTCTAGCGATCTTTTATGCCCTATCATCGGTAATACTCTTAATTGCAATCGGTATGTCATGGAGCCGCGGAGCGTGGTTAGGTTTAGGCGCAGCCCTGCTAATAATGGGCTTTTTGATACCACGTCGGTTACGGATTGGTGCATTGTTCTTTGTGGTTATCGCCGGTGTTGGTTTAATAGTTTGGTTCAGTGGCTTAGTCCCGCAGTCTATTGTTCAACGCCTCCAAACATCCACTGAGGAGTTTTTTGCATTTGAAGATGTTCGGGGTGTGGATATAACGCCGGAAAATTTCGCTGTCGCCGAACGACTCGCCCATTGGCAAGCTGCCATTAACATGATTACTGCTCATCCCTTTTTAGGCGTAGGATTTGGTAATTATGCGGCGGCCTACCCCAGCTATCAGCTCATTAATTGGAACGAACCATTGGGACATGCTCATAATTATTATCTCAATATTTTCGCCGAAGTGGGTATAATTGGATTGTTAGTTTATGGCAAGGTCTGGGGAACAATATTTCACCGGACTTGGCAAGCGGCCTGTCACCCGGACATACTATCCCGTCTGGTCATTATTGGGCTGTTAGGCGCTTGGGTATACTTATCCGTACACAGCTTCTTTGATAATCTTTATGTCAACAATATTTTTTTCCATCTCGCTGTTATGTTTAGCATTGTCGTTTTAGTGCTTAAAGAAGCCAAAGCAAGCGTAAGGATATAGCTCAGTGACTCAATCAAACACCCTTTCATCTGCCCCCGTAACCCGTAATCCACTTGATATCGTGATCTTGTTTATAGCGTCTCGCTTTGGCGATAAAGCCAAAGAAGTCGAACGTTTTCTCAAGTTTATGATCGTTGGTGTAATTGGCTTTATTGTGGATTTTGGCACCGTCACAATCTTGCAAGCCACAATATTACCCCCTACGAACAAGTCGGGTGATCGTCTTATTGCCAATGTCATTTTAGCGACATCCATTGCCTTTATCGCAGCCCTTATCAGCAATTTTACGTGGAACCGCATCTGGACATATCCAGACTCGCGCTCACGTTCAGCACGTCAGCAACTGTTCATGTTTGCTTTCATTAGTTTAGTGGGCTGGTTAGGCCGCACGATATGGATTACAACGGCTTATCATTTTCTAGGCAATATGTTTATGCCCCTTTTCTTGCCTTTGGTTCGCTTGTTTAGGGCTGGCTATATACCCTCGATTGCTGCTGATGACAAGCTCGGCACAATGATTGCAATGGTCATCGGTGTAATCGTCGTAACCTTCTGGAATTTCTTTGCCAATCGTCGTTGGACGTATAACGATGTTGACTCCAAATAATGATTAGCGCGGCGAATTGTCTTCGATAGGTCTTGATTACACTGCTGCATATGAACAGGGTGGTGGCATAGGTCGCTACGTCCGCGAACTGGTCACTGCCCTTTCAAGGCTTGACACTTCCAATCAGTATTCACTGTTTGTATCAGGTGCTTCGTCTACAGAGTCTCATCCAGCATTTCCATCGAATTATTTCTGGAAGCCAACCCGGCTAACTCCGAAGTGGCTTGCCCGTATTTGGTATCGGGCGCAGCTTCCGCTTCCAGTTGAATTGTTTACGGGTCGTTTAGATCTGTTTCATGCAACTGATTTTGTTTTGCCACCTACCCTACCGCGTGTTACGTCTCTATTGACGGTTCATGATCTATCATTTGTCCGTGTTCCTGAATCTGCTTCTCCTTCTTTGAAGTCTTACCTTGATGTTGTTGTTCCTCGTTCTGTATATCGATCTACTCATGTGTTAGCTGATTCTGAAGCAACTAAGATTGATCTGATGGATCTCTATTCTGTTCCAGATAGTAAAATTACTGTTCTTTTATCAGGAGTTGATGCAAAATTTTTCGATACAGTTCTTTCCAGTTCTTTAATGACTACGCGAAAAAAATACGCTGTTGAAGCATTTTCTTATATTTTTTGTGTCGGCACGGTCCAGCCGCGTAAAAACTATACACGCCTCATCCAATCACTCACTCAATTACGTACTCAAGGCATTGACATCCACTTGGTAATCGCTGGCGGCAAAGGCTGGCTCGAAAACCCGATTTACAAAACAATTTCTGATACGCATATGGAAGATTTTGTTCACTTTATTGGCTTTGTGGATGATGAAGATTTACCAGCTTTATATCGCGGTGCTACTTGCGTGGCTTTCCCTTCACTATACGAAGGATTCGGTTTACCCATCCTCGAAGGCATGGCTAGTGGCGTGCCTGTGCTTACATCCAACGTCTCTTCGCTGCCCGAAGTTGCCGGGGATGCAGCCATCATGGTCGATCCTTATGATTTAGATGCCATAACAGACGGCCTACAGCGCCTTATTTTAGACTCACAGCTAAGAGAGACTTTAATCCAAAAAGGACTTATTCGTGCTCGCGAATTTACGTGGGAAAAATCCGCTCGCCAACTCCTTGCCATCTATCAAAACTTGCTGGCATAGAACCATCCACATTATAGTTATACCTGTTATAAACAATTGAATTAGAAAGCGCCTTCAATAGTGAGTGATCTTTTACCCCAATATGGTGGTCTCGAAGAATCGGTTTTGCTGCGTTTGCTTAACCAATCAGGCGCACGAGCCGTGTTGGCAGAAGATATACCTGATGCTGGCATTGCTGACCAACGCCCCTACCCTTTCCTAGCAATAGTCGGTCAAATCGAGATGCGAATTGCCCTCATGCTATCAGTGATCAATCCGGCTGTTGGTGGCGTTTTGCTAATTGGCCCGCGTGGTATTGGCAAGACAACCGCCGTCCGCAGCTTAACAGGCATTCTGCCAGATATTGAAGTCAGTGACTGCGACGAAGGAATTCTGCCTAACGAACTCCAATCAGATAATGCCCGATTCCTTTATCCCGACTGCTTTGAAAAGTACAACAAAGGAGAAGCCATATCGCATTTCGAGTCGGTAAAATTGGTGGAGCTTCCCCTAAATGCGCGGCTTGAAGACGTGGTCGGCGGTATCAATGAGCGTGTCGCCATACAGCAGCAGCGCGTCCGTTTAGAAAAAGGTATTCTGGCACGTGCGGACAACAACCTACTTTATGTCGATGAGGTCAACCTACTGAACGACGATATTGTAGATGCCATCCTTGATGCCGCTGCTC
>JACDGI010000301.1 GCA_013821665.1 Anaerolineae bacterium | reverse complement strand
CCGCCGACTTCAACTTGTTTTGACTGATCACTGGCGGCTGATGACTGGAGACTATTCAAGCATCCGCTGGGCTTTATCCGCAAACTTCTGAATGATCTCGCGCAGTTCAGGTGGCTGCATGACGTGTACCGGAAAATCCAAATTGAGCAGCCAATGGGCTACCCATTCCAACTGCGGCGAACCCCGACGGAAAATAATACCGTCATCCGTTTGTTCGACGGTTCCCAAAATACTGTCACTGGCTTTTTGGGCTTCTTCCAGTGTGGTATCCATACGGATAATGATCTCGGCGCTCCCACCCGGCACAAAGGCCAACGACTTCATCACATGCTCCAACGTGTCAAAATTCTGTGGACGCTCAAAGCGGGTCGTATTCATCTCAAGTGTGGTAATCCGGTCGAGGCGAAACGTCCGCAAATCCTGCCGTAGATGGCAGTAACCGGCTGTATACCAATAGCCTTCGTTAAAGACGATGCCATACGGATCAAAATCGCGTTCGGACTCGTCACCGCTCCACGCGGCATATCCCAAATGAACCTGCTGCTGTTGCCGTACCGCCACGCTCAGCAGTGTCACAAAATCGTTCTGCAACTGAGGCGGCACAGACGGCATATTAAAGGTAATGGCTTCCTGCAAACCCCGCGCCTGATCCAGCAGCTTTTCTGGCATGACTCGTTCGGTTTTCGCCAGCGCCCCTTCCACCGAGGCCACATCCACCGGAAAATGAAGCTCGCGGATCGCCAGCAAGCCCAACGTCAGCGCAATCGCCTCGCCATCAGTGAACATCAACGGCGGGAGTTTGTAACCCCGTTGTAGTTGATAGGCTCCATATGGCCCACGTTCAGCTTCCACCGGAATGCCCATATCTTGCAATGTGACGATATAACGCCGTACCGTTCGCAAATCGACTTCCAAACGTCGGGCGATTTCAGAGCCCTTCATCTGCTTATAGGACTGCAACAATTCTAAAACGGTCAGTAAACGCGCCGTTGGAGAATACATTTTGATACCCTCATATTTTGATTAGGGCGCATTCTGTCCTAATTGACTTCTATAATCAAGGATAGATAGAAAACCCAAAGGACAGCCACATGAACCTCACCGATATTGCCTTCAAGCGCCTCGATAACCAACAGTTTAAGGGCACACGTTTTGATACTCCGGCTGATCTGGTTGGATGGATGGGCGCGGTTCAGGCACAGGATTATGGGGCGGCTAAGTGGGCGTTGGGTTTGCGGATACCCGCTTCAAACGATGCGCTGATGGAGCAGGCTTTTACCGAGGGTCGTATCCTCCGCACCCACGTCATGCGTCCGACGTGGCACTTCGTCACCCCTGCCGATATTCGTTGGATGCTGGAACTCACCGCCCCGCGCGTGAATACCCTTGCCACTTATTATTATCGCCAAGTGGAATTGGATGAAGTTGTTTTCCAAAAGGCTAAAAAAGTCCTCATCAAAGCCTTGGAAGGCGGTCATCAACTGATCCGCGAGGAGCTTGTTAGCGCTTTAGTACAATCGGGCATCGTCAACAACGACCTACGCATGACACATATCATGATGTGGTCGGAGCTAGACGGCTTGATATGCAGTGGCGCACGGCGTGGTAAACAGCACACCTACGCCTTACTCGATGAACGTGCGCCTCAAGCCAAGTCGTTACCTCGTGAAGAAGCGCTTGTCGAACTAGCACGACGTTACTTTATCAGTCATGGGCCAGCGACCGTTCAAGATTTTGTGTGGTGGTCAGGACTTTTAATGGTCGATGCCAAAGCGGGTGTTGATGCGCTCAAATCCGAATTAGGCTGTGAAGTCATCGACGGTCAAACTTATTGGTTCGCGCCGACGACAACAATTATGCCAACCCGACCGCCAGTGGCACATCTACTGCCGAATTATGATGAATACACCGTGGGTTACGGTGATCGCAGTGCCGTCTTTGCCGGTGATCCACCTAATCATCTCGACCCGCGCGGGAGTGTCTTGCTGAACTACGTCATCATCATAGATGGTCAGGCGATTAGTGCGTGGCGGCGAACCTTTAAAAAAGGAAAGGTCATCATCGAGCTAAAACCTTTCGCCCCGTTGAGCGACCTTCAAAACCAAACGATTCAGGAAGCCGCCCAACGTTACGCTGATTTTCTAGGATTAGCACTCGAAATCGTTTAGTCACCGGATGGCGTGATGACGGCAGATTCGCGTTTAAGTGCGTCGGCCTCAGCCAATTCCATGCCCGTTCGATAGCGCGTCAGGGTCGGGAAGTTGTAGGCAATCCACGCTACCGCCAATACGGTTGCCACACCACCCGTCACCACCGAGGCCACCGGCCCAAATAGATTAGCGACCACACCCGCTTCAAACTCGCCTAACTGCGGCCCACCCATGAAGAAGATCATGTTGACCGAGAGCATCCGTCCGCGCAGATGATCAGGGGTTAACACCTGCCGCAGCGGGGAGCGGATACCCGCACTAATCGAGTCGGTGAAGCCCGTTCCCGCCAGCGCCAGCAGCGAGAGCCAGAATACCGTCGCATAACCGAACACAATCGTTGACACACCAAACAAGGCCACCGCCCACAGCATCACCACGCCCTGCTTCATGATGCGTCCGCCGTACTGCGCCATCACAATCGCGCCCAATGTCGCACCGATAGCCGGAGCCGCGCTTAGGATGCCGTAGCCAGTCGCACCGACCTTTAACACATCAGTGGCATAAACGGGCAGGAGTACCGTTGCCGACGCTAATAAGGTCGCGAAGAAATCCACTAACATGGTTGACCACAACAACGGTGAACCTTTGACGAAGCGCAGCCCTTCAAACATGGCGTTGAAACTGATGGCCCGTTTGGCTCCTAATGTCGCAGGAAATACGAAGCGCCGCAATCCGAACAGCACAATCACCACCGGAATGAACGACAGGGCATTGAATAAATAAGCTGCGCCCGAACCAAATGTCCCGATGATCAAACCCGCGATGACCGGCCCAAATACCGCCGTGACGGTATACATCACCACATTCAGCCGTGCTGCATTGGAAATTTCGTGTGGTGCGACCAGGTTCGTCACCATCGCGTTACGAGCAGGTTGGTCGAAAGCCGACATGCCGGACATCGCCGCCGTCAGAACATAGATGAGTGCCAACGACTCCGAGCCGCTGATAGTGACAATTGCCAGCAAAGCAGCGAACACCAGCATCAACGATTGTGTCGCCAACTGCAACTTGCGCCGGTCAATCGCATCCGCCACCACGCCACCCAACAATGACAGGATAATAATCGGCACTACCCGCACCAACCCGACCACACCCAGCGCTAACTCATTGTGGGTGATGCGCCACACATCCCAATTGACGGCTGCCAACTGCATAGCCGAGCCGGTAATCGAAAAAATTTGGGCGATAAAGAACCACCGGAAACCCGGATGACGCAGTACCGACCATGCAGAAGATGATGCTTCAGGGGCAGGTTTATTCATGATGTTTCGAAGACCAATTTCAAGTTACGCGCTAAACGAGGAGTCGAGGATTCCCATAGCAGGGTTGCTGAACGACAATTTATACCTTACTCCTTCCTATTAATGCTGCTCAAGTACCAATAGTCTGAAATTGGACTCGTCCCTTCATACAGTTAGACAGTCTAGGGCACACCATAAACCCGTACACGCGAACTTTCGACCAAATACAGAGCCTTGCCATCCGGTTTGAAGGCGAGATTTTTAATCTTACCCTCACGTCCCACTATCGAGATGAATGGCTTACTCTCACCTTTTTGCAAGGCATCAACCGCATAAACATTCGTCCCTGTCTCATCATGAGCGGCAGCCAGATGACCATCGGGGCTAAACGCTGGAAGCGTGTCACTCTCAAACGCGCTTAATTCCGTCTGCGTCTTGAGGTCCCACAAATGCACTTTAACAGGTGCTGTCGGATCATAAACATCCTCTGCTCCGGAAGTGAACAACAATTGACCATTCGGGCTGAAAACCGGTGACCGCACTCCGGGGATGATAAAGGCCTCTTTAACCTCGAACGTTGCAGGGTCTCGCAGCCGCTGAGGCGTAAAGACCATCACCTCATAGAAATGTCCCGTAGGACCATCGCCATATTCTTGACTATCGGTCGTCATAGCCAGATATTGCCCGTTCGGGCTAAAGTTGAGTTGGTCAAAAAAGGTAAATTGGGAAACGGGAATCTCAAATCGCAGTGGTTCTTTTTGTGGATGAGCGAGATCAACCATATAAAGCAGTGCTAAAACATCCCCATATCCATCAGCACTACCAATCGCTAGCGAAGAACCATCTTGATTCGTCGTAAAAGCTTGTATGTTACCTTCAATGGTGTATTCTGCTAATTGTTTACCTGTGAGAATATCCCACAATTGAACGTGGCTGTAGCTCACCCTCGAATTAGAAAATGAATACGTATCGGAAGGCGTGATATAAACCAGCGTTTTTTCGTCCGGCAGTAGGGAGAAGATCGGTTTCTCAATCGCTGAATTCAACTCAAAAATGACATCATCTGGATGATCAGTTTTACTGATTTGAACGCCCTTATTGCTCAAACTCAACAGGATTTGACCACTCGGGCTTAAGATTTTCCGATGATAGAATTGCTCGTCGCGGTGAAACACGTCCTCGCCACTCAGCAGGTCATAAACCGCCATTCGGTTACCCGATGTGAAAACAGCTCGCCCTTGCTTTGCCTCTTGATACTCAACATCTCCCAGATAATCCGGCAGCGGATATAAGTGAGTCGTCTGTTTCTGACCGAGGTCAACCACACTCACAACACCTTCTGACCAATAAGCAGCATACTGCCAGCGGGGGTCGAGGCGCGCGTCAGACGGCAACTTTTGCAGCAGCTCACTGGTATTGGCGTCAATCAGCACTTTATTCCGCAAACCGGCCGTGTCGCCCCACGCCCATTTGAAGTCCGGACTCATCTGTACGCTGTTGATATTGCTCAGCACTTGCTTGACGACCGGTGGATCTTGGGTCAAATCCCAAATCCGAACCTGATCGTCAACATTCTGAACAGCCAATCGGGAGCCATCCGTACTCAACGTGTAATCCCTAATCATCGAGTTGTTTTCGAGCAACCAACGGGGAACTGCGTTTTGTGTCGGGGTGATACTGAATGCTGGAACGAGGTTCTTGAGCGCCGAATCAACATCCCAGACAAAAATCTGGTTATAGTATTGGGTGAATAATTTTGTACTATCCGGGCTGAAAGTAGGGTTTCGAAGCTCAGCATAACTGGTTCCTTCTTGGTCCGGAAGTTTGTACTGCATCAAACCCATATACCAATCGTCCCACAGCAGCAAACCAGTGTTGACGGCATACACCATCAATTTTTGATCAGGGCTAAACCGCACAGGCGCATAAGAAGTGTCTTTATTAAATTGAAGCTGCTCGCCGCTGCGCACATCCCATACTCGAATATCATCATACTCACCGTAATCATCATCTTTACTCACAGTCACCAATAAGCGACCATTCGCATAAAAAGCCATCTGACTAATTTGGCCGTAATATTGGTCAAGTTTTGTGATTAGCTTACCCGCATCCAAATCCCATAACTGTGCAAGCTGACGCCCCGACCAGCTATCTGACATCTCGGTGAATTTAAGTGCCACATATCGCGACTCGGGGCTAAAAACGGCATCAACCAATTCCCCACTAATCCCCGACTTGAACGAGGTTTCTTTGCGTGAGATGGTGTCATAGGCATCGATGGTCACCTGTCCATCTTCAGTCGAACCGCTAATGAACCACTTCTTATCGGGGCCGGTAAAAATCTTATCAGCCGAGGGCACGCTCTCCGTGTTACCGGGCGTATTCCAATAATTTTCACCAATAATTAGAAATTCATTTTCGAGGTCAATCGCCTCGTCAGACGGGCGCTGAACCTTTAAAAATGGCTTTAACATGTCGGCTCTGTTGTAGAGAACAACCTGCCCACTGCTAACAGCCGCCAGCGTCTTCCCATCCGGCGACCAGATGACATCCTCCGGCGTGTCACTCCCGATTGAGGCGACGGATTTGAGCGCTCCAACATTCTGAACCGTCAGCGGTTGCAGGTCATCCAACTTGGGATAACCCGTTTGTAAGAACGAAATTGATAACAGAAACGCGAATAGGATAAATTGTTGGATCATGGATATTCCCCCTCGAAAGCACGTCAACAGTCTTATCCTACACTGATAGCTAATCTTCCAAACGCTACGACTATCCGCCGTTTGGACTACCGCAGTAGATTAAGCACATAGCAAATAACTAACATTTATCACAAGCTGTGGCCTTTCCCTTGACACACCCGCCCCGCGCGATTAAAACCGTAGCAACAATCACAACGAGAGGAAATTCCAATGGCAAACTTTGAACTCCTGAGCGAGTTAGTACAAGACGCGGGTGGCAAAATACTGCTGCTCGTCATGGACGGACTTGGTGGACTTCCCATGACACCCGGTGGACAGACCGAACTTGAAGCAGCGCACACCCCCAACATGGATGCGCTGGCGAAAGCGGGCAGTACAGGCATGACCATTCCCGTTGCCCGTGGCATCGCCCCCGGCAGCGGCCCCGCTCATTTGGCACTTTTCGGTTTTGACCCGATTGAATACAAAATTGGGCGTGGTGTATTAGAGGCTACCGGTATCGGCATCGAAGTGAAGCCCGGTGATGTCGCCGTGCGTGGCAACTTCTGTACCGTCGATGCCAACGGCCTCATTACCGACCGCCGTGCCGGACGCATCCCTACCGAAGAAGGTGCCAAACGCGTCGAACTCCTCAAAAAAATTACCATTCCCGGTGTCGATATTACCGTCGAAGCCGTACAGGATTACCGTTTCGCCTTGCTCTTACGTGGCGAAGGCTTGAACGGCGCGATTGCTGATACCGATCCGCAGGCTACAGGCGTGGCACCGTTGGCTGCCCGTGCTACTGATCCTGCCGCCCAGCATACTGTCGACATCATCAACCAATGGTTGGAACAAGCAGCCGAAATCCTCAAAGGTCACGAACCTGCTAACATGGTCACACTGCGTGGCTTTGCCGAAGATCCGAACCTGCCCAAGTATAAGGATGTCTATAAGCTCAAGGCCGCTTGCGTGGCTGTTTATCCCATGTACAAAGGCGTGGCACGTTTGGTCGGCATGGACATCATCGAAACCGATGGTCACGACAGTGCCGCCGATGAATTCAACCGCGTCGCCGCCATTTGGAACGACTATGACTTTGTCTTCTGCCACATCAAATACACCGACAGCCGTGGCGAAGATGGCGACTTTAATGCCAAGGTCAAGATCATCGAGCAGGTGGATGCCGCCTTGCCCATTTTGACCGCACTCAATCCGGCAGTCATGATTATCACCGGCGACCACTCAACTCCTGCGGCCTTGAAGTCGCATAGCTGGCATCCCGTGCCCACACTGCTGCACGCCCCCAAGACTCATATGCCTGACCGTGCCCAATGCTACGGTGAGCGTGAGTGTATGACCGGTGCGCTCGGCCAATTCCCCGCCGCTGATCTGATGCCGCTGGCCTTGGCCCATGCCAACCGCCTTGCCAAATACGGAGCCTAGGCTTCGTCCCCAACGACGTTCCCTATTCCATTAACGGACTTAGGGAACGCCACTTTTCAAATGAACGCCACAGATTTCTCGTAGGGAAGGGATTAATCCCTCCCGTTTTTCTACTTTGGTTTGAAAACTCGAACCGATTTCGCTTGCATTTAATGAACTTATGTTCTAAAACAGAAGAGTAAACGATTCATTTACGAGAGCACCGTTATAAACGTATTTTCTCTTCTTTCTTTGTGTTAAAAATGATTTTGTATTTCTCTACTTCCTCGTGCGGTTCAATTCTGTCTTTTTGAATTCGCTGCCTTTATACTGGTAGCACTTTTGTAGATCCACGAACGAGGCAACAATGCGACTTGGAATTATCGGTTTACCCAACAGCGGCAAGACCACCATCTTCAACGCCCTTACCAGACAAAATCTATCGACCGGCGCGGCCACCAGCGGACAATTCGAGGTGCATACCGCCGTCGTCAACGTACCAGACCCGCGCGTCGAAAAATTAATCGGCATGTATAAGCCCAAGAAAACGGGATATGCCACCGTCACTTACGCCGATATTGGCGGCTTAGACAAGGGCATCAGTGATGGCGGCCTAAAAGGGCAGTTCCGCAACGAACTCTCACAGGTCGATGGCTTCCTGCACGTCGTCCGCGCCTTCAAGGATGAAACCGTGCCGCATCCTTACGAAACGGTTGATCCCCAGCGCGATCTGGAAATTCTCGACAGCGAATTTCTCCTGTCCGATCTGGTCATCGTCGAAACGCGTATCGAAAAACTCCAGAGCGAAATCCGCGTCAAAGGCAAAAATGTCGATAAATTCGTACCGGTCGAGTTGGAATTGATGCAGAGTTTCAAAGCGCATCTGGAAGCTGAGCGCTGGCTGCTCGAACTGGAAATCACCGCTGAAGAAGCCAAGGCCATTCGCGGTTATGGTTTCATGACCCTCAAACCGGTCTTAGTCGTCGTCAACCTTGGTGATGAAGCGCAGGATGTCAACACGCTCATCAAATATGAACGTCCCGGCAGCAAACTCGTCGCGCTTCAGGGCAAGATCGAAGCCGAACTGTCGCAGCTTGAACCCGCGGATGCCGAGATGTTCATGCAGGAATATGGCATCACTGAACTCAGCGCTGCCAAGGTCATCCGCCTGTCGTATGAACTACTCGCCATTCAATCCTTCTTTACAGTCGGTGAAGATGAAGTCCGCGCATGGAGCGTGGCCGTTGGCGCGACGGCACCGGAAGCCGCCGGAGCCATCCACAGCGACTTGCAAAAGGGTTTCATCCGCGCCGAAGTGATGGCCTACGAAGACCTGATCGCCGGTGGCAGTGAAGCCGCCCTCAAAGCCAGTGGTAAGTTCCGCCTCGAAGGTAAAGAATATATCGTCAATGATGGTGACATCGTTCACATCCGCCACAGCAGTTAACCGCTTTTCACCACCCAATAAATCACATTATAAGGACACGGTATGCCGTGTCCGTTTATTTTAAGGGCTTTCGCTGCTCGAACGGGGAACTTTAATGACGAACTGGACGAGCGCAGTCTGCCAAGCAAACGGCATCGACATCCACTACCTGAGAAC
>JACDGI010000300.1 GCA_013821665.1 Anaerolineae bacterium | reverse complement strand
GAAGGTGGCACACTCAGCCCTACAAAACTCAATCCTGCTTCATAGAAAATCATGGCCGACATCTCGAATGTTGCCAACACAATCACCAAGCCGATCAGATTAGGCAGTACATGTTCGAGTAAAATGTGGCTGGTTTGTCCACCAATGCTATGGGCAGCAAGGATATAATCAGTCTGTTTGATACGCATCACCTCACCTCGTACCAAACGTATAAAAATGGGTGCATCGGTGATGCCGAAGATCAAAATGACGTTTAACAAACTACGACCAAAGATGGTCGCGATCACTAGCACCAGGACCAAATACGGAATTGACAGTAGCAGATTGACCCCGGCAGAAATGAATCGATCCACCCATCCACCTAAATAACCGGCTAACATTCCAAGCGTAATTCCGATACTTGTTGCCAGAAGCACTCCGAAAAATCCCACCGAAACAGAGACACGTGCACCATAAATAATACGGCTAAAAATATCCTGTCCGAGTTGGTCAGTACCCAGCAAATGAGCCGACGTGCCACCCGTATACCATGCTGGAGGTTTCCGAGCACTGGAAAGTTCACCCTGTTGGATAGAATAGGGCGCAATCTGGTCAGCAAACACAGCCGTTAACACCAACACGACTAAAATCACGATCCCTAAGCATGTACCCCAATTCCGCCAAAGCAAACCCCAAAACGATGCTTGGTGGGGCTTTTTTTTCATAGGAGAAACTGGAAGTATAGGAGAAGATTGAATATTTTGCATATCAATGCAACCGCAAACGGGGATCAAGCCAGCCATATGCCAGATTGGTTAGCAAATTCATCCCAATAGCGAACAGGGCAATAAATAGCGTGATGGCCTGCACCAGCGGGAAATCATTGTTCCCAATTGCTTGTTGCAAGAGGGTGCCAAGGCCCGGCCAAGCAAAAATTGTCTCAATAAACACGGAGCCGCCCAGCAAATAGGTAAAACTGATACCAATAACGCTCACAAGTGGAATCGCAGCATTACGGAGCACATGTTTAAATGCGATTGTTCGCGGATTCAAGCCTTTCGCCCGAGCGGTCTGCACATAATTTTCAGAATGCACCTCGAGTACGCTCGAACGAGTCAGACGCACGAGCTGCCCCATCGTGTTGAAGCTCAGCGCAAATGCTGGCAGCACCAGTGATCGCCAACTATCACGTCCGAATGAAGGAAGCAACCGGAGTTGCACGGCGAAAACAACAATCAAAAGCAGTGCAAGCCAATAGCTTGGGATGACCTGTCCTGCTAAGCCCACTATATTTGCCACTTTCTCACTGAATCCACTTGGATTCATCCCCGCAGCTACCCCCAAAGGTATTGCAACCACCAGCGCCATGAGTAGTGATACCGTCGCTAGTTCGAGCGTGGCCGGTAACCGTTGCAAAATCAAATCAAGATTGGGTGTTCGCTGGCTGAGCGACGTACCCAAATTACCTTGAACTGTATTGACCATATAACTGACAAACTGTTCAGAAAGTGGGCGGTCTAAACCAAGGCTCTTGCGCAAACTAGCTCGTTCGGCCTCAGTCGCAGATCGAGAAGCCATCAGGTTAACGGGGTCGCCCGTTAAATGAACACTAAAAAATACCAGAACCAACACTGCAATAATCAGCAGAATTGATTCAAAACAGTGCGAAAAAATATACCGCGCCATAAATCACGATTCCTTATGTGTGGTGGGGTTTTTTAACCCACCACACAGGCATCAAATCGTCTGTACGACGAAAGTGCTTATTTTGAAATGCTGATATCGGTCAGATTAATGAGTTCGGTCGAGGTGGGGCTATAGCCTTCTACCTTCGAGTTGACTGCTTCGAAAATCATCTGCGTATAAAGGTAGATGAACGGAGGATTGTCATACATATACTTCTGAAGGTCTTTATAAAGTTTGGCACGAGCATCACGGTCAAAGGTAGCTGCTAGTGTATTGATCTGGTCGCTCAGTTTGGTATCAACCCATGTGTTGTAAAATCCGGTTGGGTCTAATGCACCTTGCAGACGATCTAGTGCCTCACCAGAACCGCTTGCCCATCCATCAACATACATTGGTCCAACCGAGCCATAAGCCTTCTCACTCCAGTAACTATTGCTCGTCTTGAATTCGACGGTTGCATCGACCCCAACTGCACTTAAATCGCGTTGGATGGCGAGGCACACCTCATTGATATTCAAATACGCGTCAGTCGGGCAGCCTATGCTGATCGAGAAACCTTTTTCATAACCCGCCTCGGCTAAGAGCGCCTTCGCTTTTTCAGGATCATAGGGATAGGGTTGGATAGCATTGTCATAGCCCAGGTCACTGGCGAGGAGAAACCCGCTGACAAGGCTCGCGCCGCCGTTAAAAATGGCATCAATAATCCCCTGACGGTTGACTGCATAGTTGAGAGCCTGACGTACCTTCACATTTTCGAGGGGGGTGCCCACACCGTTGCCAACATTCTTGAAACCCACATAATACAGGCTGTCATTTTGATAAGAAATGACCTTAACTGTTGAAACATCTTTCAGGGTAGCAACATCATCGGCACTCAAACGATTTGCAATGTCGATTTCGCCTGTCTGAATGGCAGCCAAACGGGTCGACGAGTCCGGAATGATACGGAAGGTCACACGGGCGAGTTTGGGATATCCCTTGCGCCAGTAATCAGGATTGGCCTCCATAACAATACGATCCCCTGAGACACGTTCAACGAGACGGAATGGGCCTGAACCAACCGGTTTCTTCTCAAATTCTTCAATACCTACTTGACGCATATATGTCGGCGCAACAATGCCCCATTGCAGTAATTTGCTTAGAAATAGCACTTGCGGGCTTTCGGTCGAGATTTTTACAGTGTAGTCATCAACTGCTTCGACCTTACTCGCAAACGAATAAAGCTGAGGGTATAAGTTGCTGGGATCTTTACCTGCTATCCATGTCTCCACAACCGCATCAGCCGTAAACTTTTCGCCATTTTGGAACATGACATCGTGGCGCAGCTTAAACGTGTATTGTTTACCGTCTTCGGAACGTTCCCAACTTTCTGCAAGACTGGGGATGATTTCTTGTTTTTCATTACGGCCAACCAACGTGTCATACAGAGGTAGCGCAGCGTTATAAGCTGCCGTGTCTGCGGCGCGCGGCAAATAAAGCGAGGTGGGGTCATTCGCCATTGAAATGACGATTTCTCCGCTCGGTGCGCTGTCTTGGGCAACCGCAGCGGTTGCCATCGAAAGAAGAGCCACAACAATCAAAAACATTTTTCGCATGATTCATGCTTCCTTAGAGAATACGACGAATTAGAATGGCGAGTGAATGATATAAAATCATCAACAGGTATCTGGAAAAGTGAAACCACAATGTGACCAGCCACTTAGGGTTTTACAAGCTGGTTACAAACTTTTTCATCCGGGCGGGGTCGTAAGTCATGATGCCATCTATACCCCAGTCAATAAGCTGCTTAGCACGTTTTTCTTTATCGGTAGACCACATCAATACCTTCAGTCCTGCTTCGTGTGCCGCTGCAACCAATTCTGGAGTAATTTCCGAGTTTAGAGGATGAATGGAATAAGCACCCGCATGCCGTGCCGTTTCAATGATTTGGTGCCAGTCTTCTTCAAGATAGAGATAGCCTATCTTGATTTCGGGATCAATCGCATGAATGCGGTTGAGGACCTCATGGTTGAAGGATGAAATCACGTCATCACGTCGGGTTTTTACGGCGGCTGCGACCTGTTCTTCAAGGCCAAGTATCTTCACTTCGATATTGAGGGGTATGGGTAACGCAATAATCTCGTCCAATGTCGGAATACATTCGTCTGTCTCGTCGATACGCAACGCCCGTAGTTCCTCTAATGTTTTATCGGCAACACTGCCAATGCCATCCGTCATACGGTATAAGGTGTTGTCGTGGAACACCACAGGTACCCCATCTTTGCTGATTTGCAGATCAACCTCAATCATATCTGCCCCGACTTCAATCGCGCGTTTGAAGCCAGACATTGTGTTTTCTGGGTATTCGTATGTGCCTGTATGTGCGATGATCTGAACTTGGTTACCGCTTAATTCTGTCATGTATTCTCCCCTTCAAAGATGTCGACTTAGCACAATTTATGACAACGAGGTCGATATTTAGATAATGTTGATTTGAGGGATGGTTTCAAACCGCAATTTGGAGATCATAACGGGCATATGTTCAAGCGTTTTGAAATTTAGATTAAATCTATAGAATATTTTTTGGTTTAGAAGTTAACAATCAATGAAGTTCACTTTTCCGCTTCTTTCTCTCTCAGAAACATTTGCATAACTGATATAAGAAGGTCAGGTTGGCAAGATGTGTGACAGATGGGAACTCGTATATAGCTTTTGTTCTATTCAATTGAGAATTAAAGTTGCAAGGAATTCCAAAAATATAATCAAAGGCATTGCGAGCTGCTATAGCTTCATCATCAGGTAGGAGTAAATCGATATTCAAGGATGGATACACACGAGAAAATTCTTTGTTGGTAGATGGTTGAGGCAATTTTCTAAAAGTTTTTAGTTAGATGCCACGACCAAATACGAATTAAATGCAGTTATGAAAAAGATGCGGCATAAAAATTTTATCCCTTAGCCAACTTTTTCTCTTAATATTTTGGCACACATTTGATTATGACTTGGACAAACAGATTAATATTCCCGCCAAATAATTCCGCGACCTCTTAAAGCGCTTATCACAAGTTATTGACACAGCACCGCTATCCTCACCGACGTTCAGACAAGCAGGTTGAGGATTTTACAGTTATGCCGATGTTACAGGTCACCGATTTAAAAGTCGTCTATCAAAACGGCAATGAAGCACTCAAATCCATATCACTCACTGCCGAAAAAGGTGAAATCGTCGCCATTATCGGACGTTCCGGTGCGGGCAAATCCACACTTCTACGCTGCATCAACGGTCTGCAACGAGCCGCCAGTGGACAAATCATTCTAGATGGTGAAGTCATCACTCAAATGAGTGAACAACAGTTGCGTAAAGCACGCCGAAAAATTGGTTTCGTTTGGCAAGAATACAATCTGATTGACCGTTTACCTGCTATGACCAATGTGCTGACCGGTCGCCTCGGTTATAACAACGGTCTTGGAAGCCTTGTCGGTTATTTCAGCCGTGAACATCGTGAAATTGCACTGAAAAATCTGGAACGCGTGGGCTTACTGCATCGCGCTAATTTCCGTGCAGATCGGCTCTCCGGTGGCGAAAAGCAGCGTGTAGCCATCGCCCGTGCCATTTCTCAAGAACCCAAAATTATCTTGGCAGATGAACCGGTCGCCAGCCTTGATCCTGAACTCTCGGTGCAGGTGCTATCAGATTTGGCTCGCGTCGCCCGCGAACTCGGCGTTTTGACCTTCATTAACCTACATCAAATTGAATTGGCGAAAGAATTTTGTGACCGCATGGTGGGTATTGCACAGGGGCGCGTGGTGTTTGACGGCCCGCCCCAACAGCTCAACCAAGCCATTACGGACATGATCTACCGCTTCGATAAACCTGCCAGCACTCCACACCTCACCGAAATGCCAATGGCAGCCAATATTGCAGGCGTAGGAATATAAACATGACCACCACCCAAAATACGCCCTATACCCAACCTACAACCGTACCCATTTCACCCACAGAATTGCGTGAACGGCTGTTACGTCCTTATCCCTCTATTAGTCCACGCGTGGTTGTGATTTTACTGGTGATTATTCTCATCCTCGCTTGGAGTTGGAGCGCCTCTCGCCCCACCGAGATCAACCGGGTCAGCGGTATCTTTGACGCGCTGGGTGCAATGGGCGATTTACTGCGGCGTATGGCCCCACCTGATTTTGAATTGGCACGCGGAACCAAGAACATTATCAATATACTAGGCACCGACATTACAATCGGCTGGCCGGTCGTCATCACTGCGGTTATTGAAACCATTCAGATGGCAATCATCGGAACTGTCGCGGCAGTGATTATGTCGATACCACTGAGTCTGTTAGCGGCACGGAATATCTCGCCGCACCCCATTGTCTACCAATCTGTTCGCTTCGTTTTAAATTTTCTACGGTCGATCCCCGAACTGGTTTACGCACTGCTATTCGTAGCAGCCGTAGGTTTAGGGCCATTCACGGGTGTTCTAGCGTTGGCCTTTAGTTCAGTCGGTTCGCTGACGCGCTTGTATGCCGAAGCCATTGAGCAAATCGACCCGCAGCAAATGAACGCGCTGCGTGCCACAGGCGCAAACGGCTTACAAACCTTTATCTACTCGGTAGTTCCTCAAGCGCTGCCGCTTCTGATTTCCTACTCACTGGTTTACTTCGAAAGTAATGTACGCCACGCCACGATCCTTGGTTATGTCGGCGCAGGCGGTGTTGGTTACAAGCTGTTTGAGTACATGGGCACAAGCGCCTATCGCAAGCTGTTTGGAACGGCAATCGTACTGGTTGTTGCCGTGACCATCATTGATCGTCTTAGCAGCTATCTGCGCCAACGATTTATTTAGTACGCGCAGTTGGTGGATATCAAAATCGCATCATTTAGAGGGAGATATTTGCATGAAGAAGGTTATATTGAGTTTCGTTTTAGTCGTGATGATGGCTATGTTGGGTCTGAGCCTAGCCTCGGCGCAAGAAGCCACCGCTGATCCCGCAAAAGCAGGTTGGCCTGAGACCTTTATTATTGGCGTTTATCCCGGCGACAATGTTGAAAAAGCCATTGAAGCCCAAGAACCCCTACGTGCTTACCTCGAAAAGACACTGGGTGTTCGTACCGTAGTCATCACCGGGACTAGCTATGGCGCAGTGGTTGAAGCCATGCGTGCTGGTCGTGCTGATGCCTTCGAAGTTGGCCCATTCTCCTACGTGTTGGCGGCTGATGTTGCCAATGCCGAAGCGATTGCCGTTGGCAATTATGTGACCAAGGTTGATACCACTGTTTTGCCCGGTTACTACAGCGTCATGTTCACCAAAAAGGGTTCGGGCATCAAGAGCATTGCCGACCTCAAGGGCAAGACATTTGCCTTCACCGATCCGGCATCGACCAGCGGTTACTTGGTTCCCGCCACCGACATTCTGAATGACCAAAAATTTGACAGCAAAGATCAACTGGACGGTTTCCTAGCACAGGCCACTTTCGCTGGCAGCCATCCCGCTTCCGTGTTGTCGGTCAACAACGGTACAACCGATGCTGGCGCGACCTTCGATGATAACTTGGTTGACCAAGCCAATGCCGATATTGCGATTTGTGGTGTGGACAAGGGTACTGCCAAGGGCACCGAAATTTTCCATAGCTTGATGACACAAGAACAAATTGATAAGGTTTATGCCGACTGCCCCGATGGCAGCATCGCCGTTTTCCATCAGTCACCCCTGATCCCCCAGACACCGTTCGCAGTGAGCAAGAACCTGCCCCAGTCTTTCCGTGATGCAGTCAAGACTGCCTTGCTGAGCATCAAGGATGATCAGACATTGGTGGACTCGCTCGGTCGTTTCTACATTGACCCGACCACCATCGACAGCAGCCTCAAGACCATTGACAACATGTACGATCCTCTGCGTGTGATCGCCAAGAAATTGGATCTCGACCTGTCGGCTAAGTAATTTTTAGTCTGTTTTGAAAAATTAGGGCGGCTCATGTCGCCCTAATATGCTCTCTAGACACTGGAGTTTCGTGTGACTTATACCCAAAGCGCTTACTTGACCATCCTGACTCATGCTCCGGCTGAAGCGGTCAAATCATTTGCCGAAGATGTCCTTCCACATTTGGACGATATTCAAGTTTTGATCAATCGTACCGGCTTGGTGATGCTGCCTTATACCGATACCTCAACGGGAACCCGCTTTCACTTGGGCGAAACCTTGGTCAGCGAAGCACATGTGCGGATCGCCAATAATGTTGAAGGTTATGCCGTGTGTGTCGGGCGCGATCTCCAACAGGCATTAGCCGTCGCTCTGCTCGATGCGGCTCTATCAGCCAACATCATGACCGAATCGATTACAGCCTTTGTCGCCCAGCAGGAAACCGATCAACATCTAGCGGATGAACAACTTCTTAAACGAGTTGAAGCCACCCGCATTGAAATGGAGACGTTCTGATGACCTTCCCACCATACACCACTGCCGAAGCCCAATCCCGTGAAACCTTTTTGGCTTTAATGTGGGCGCTCAGTTATCCGGGACGCATTCATCACCTGCCGACAAATATTCAGAATTTCAGGTTGATTGCTGAGACCTTATTGGATTTGGAAACGAGTTATTTCACGCCCGATGAGTCACTTCAAGCTGTTCTCGCCACCACAGGCGCACATGCCCGACAGCCAAGCGAAGCGGCTTATCATTTTTATGAACAAGTCAACGAGACAACCCTATCCACCATCCGGCAAGCCAGCGTCGGCACCATGCTGTATCCCGATACTGCTGCCACTTTAATCGTGGACTGCACATT
Organism: Anaerolineae bacterium; assembly: GCA_013821665.1. Taxonomy (GTDB): domain Bacteria; phylum Chloroflexota; class Anaerolineae; order Aggregatilineales; family Phototrophicaceae; genus CFX2. The sequence continues at coordinate 720 of JACDGI010000300.1, read as the reverse complement.
AAACAGCGGCGTTGAATTCGTCCTCAGTGGCCCCGGTGTAAATGGACAGCAGGCGATACAAATCGGCGGTTTGCCCGATGCGATTTGGGATCTACGCGAAACCGCTTGCAAATATCCGCTGGGCTGGGATGTATTCTTGGTCGATGGTCAGCAGGTCATCGGTCTGCCACGCAGTACCCGTATGGAACGTATATAAATGTCTTTTATTACCCGCTCGCTACAAATATTTTTGCCATCACTGACGATTGTTGACTGGAGACTTAGACTATGTATGTAGCTGCTCGTGGAGGTGAAGCCGCCATCCAACGCGCCGAACAACTCTATCGTGCCATGCTCGGTGATCTGACGTTGGAAACCGTTCATACCATCCAAGAACAGATGCCTTATTTACTGGATCGGGTGATGGGTGAAGCGTCACTGTATGCGCCTGAACTCGCAGCTTTAGCCTTAGCACAAACCGGCGGCGACTTATATGAAGCGGTGCTGCTGTTACGTGCCTATCGTTCAACTCAGCCGCGTATCGCTTATGCTACGCCAGCGTCTGCCGAAAATGTTCTAACGGTGCGCCGTATTTCGGCTGCCTTTAAGGACATTCCCGGTGGTCAAATCCTCGGCCCATCCTTGGATTATAGTCACCGTCTGCTGCGACTGGATGTATTGGACGGTATACCAAACGAGGAAGAAGCCTTTGAAACGGCTGAGCAGCCTGCACCCCCAACC
>JACDGI010000299.1:4824-9166 GCA_013821665.1 Anaerolineae bacterium | reverse complement strand
TAGGCTTATGCCCACGATCAATGGCAAGGCAAAGCGTATCAGCTTGCTAAGCGACAATCTACGACCGATGCGCCGTTCACAAAGCCAACCGATGACTATCACTAAAGGTAAATAGAGTAAGGCTTGCTGTTTACACCAGAAGCCTAATACCAGCCATAATCCCGCCCAGAACCAACGGCGGTGGCTTGCCATCAGAAGAGCGACGACTACGAACAACAACATCATGCCATCGGTAAAAGCTGTCGCACTAAAGGCGATTGCCAACGGTGATAAGGCAACGAGTAAGAGTGACATCCAAGCCGTTTTATTAACGCCATAAAGCTGTTTTGCTAAGGCGTATACGACCGCGACGAGCAAGATGCTGGCGAATACACCCGGTACACGGGCGGCAAATTCGCCAGCGTGAACATCCAGAGTCAGCACGCCATTGGGCAGCGGCGTAATACCAAAGGCTGTTAGCGCTAAGGCATTCACATAAATGGTCAGCGGCGGCTTATCCAATGAGCCGTGCAGCAGCCAATCGCCTTGGACAGCGGCTTGTCGAGCAAATGTTACGAACAGCGCCTCGTCGGGATGAAAGCGGATGTTTTGCCCTAAGGCATGAAAGCGCAGGATGGCTCCAAGCAGCAATATGCCAACAATTGCGGCAAGTTGCTTAATTGCCAAAGCGTTCCCGTAAATAATCCAGCGCGATCTGATCAATCAGATCCGTATTGCCCTCAAGATTCCATCGTTCTTCCAAATTCTCGCTGCCGACCATCGCCCAGAAAGCATCTTTACTGGTGGTATCCCATGTTCCGGTGACAGCGTGTTTCAGATAGCCTTTCGCTTGCAACCAATGTTGAATTTCACCGGCAATGGCTGGTGTAATCGGAGTCAAATCTTCTGGATGCGGTCTCCCGAAAAACAAGTGATGATCTTTCACTAATTTCTGCAAGCGTTTGACCGGTTCGGGGTCATCATCGATACGCGCGTCAAGGTAACGATCCGTATCACCACCATAACCACCACCGGCTTTAACGACCAGCACGCCAGCACCTTGCTTGCCGCGACGATCACCGCCCGCGTCATCACCGGCCAGCAGTGCCGCAACCAGACGATCAGAGAGTTCGCCTTTTGCCGCTTTATAAGCATCAGCCATCGCAGCGACGACCTGCTGACCAGCCAAAATATTACCCTGACAGCTAAAGCCTTCACCGACGATATGCCCTGCCCAATCGTAGCAGTCTTTGCCTGTATGAGCCGCCGTAGTGCCATTACGATCCACCACGCCGACCTGCCGGTGCTCGCGTTTTGGATCATTGTTCAGAAGTGCTTCTAAGGTATCTTTGGCACTTTTGCCTTGCGCCATCAGCGCTAAGCCTTCAATGCCAAAACTCACTTTACAAAAGGCCTGCGTCGCGACTGCACCGGCCCCAGCCTGCGCCCAATTGACCACACCGCCGACTCCTAGAAACTTACTGGCAACACCAACACCCCACGATTCTTCGGCTGGATCATAGGCCACAATCGAAAATGTCATCGTCTGCCCTCCCTATTTAAATGTCATATGCGAATCATACCGAGACAGAACAGACCTAGCCACTCAATAAACTAGCCATTGGTTCAAAACGTTATGCACATTCATACCTCTACCCTAACCCTCCCCCGTAGTAACAGGGAAGGAACTTATGCAAAAGCGGGGTATTTTCGCAACACTTACTTGAACGACTTCTGTGCTTGTGTTAATAATCTTCGCCCTATTTCTTAGTTTGCGGTTCAATTAGCATTAAATTCATTTGCCGAAATACGAAAGTGAGCCATTCGCATGAACTTCTCCGACATCAAAGCCGTCGTCAGTGATATGGATGGCGTTCTGTGGCGGGGCGACGAACCCTTACCCGGAATGGTCACGCTGTTCCAAATGCTGCGCGCACGTAATATGCCTTTCGTTCTGGCAACCAATAACAGCATGAAAGCCCCATCTGATTATGTCGCAAAGCTGGCGAAAATGGGTGTGCCGGACGTTCGTGCCGAACAGATTGTGACTTCAAGCACCACCACCGTGAGTTATATGAAAGCCAATTATCCCGCAGGATCGCCGGTGCATGTCCTCGGTGGCGACGGCCTGCGACGGCTGCTGATTGAAGGCGGCTTCAAACTGGATGATACTGCGCCGAAAGCCGTGGTTGTCGGACTCGATACCAACCTGACCTACGACAAACTCAAACGCGCCTCGTTCTTGATTCAAGCGGGAGCCAACTTTATTGCCACCAATCAAGACGACTCGATTCCGACACCCGAAGGTTTGGCTCCGGGTGCGGGGAGTATCGTGGCTGCTTTGAAGGCTGCCAGTGGCAAGCAACCGCTGGTTATGGGTAAACCGGATGCGCCTATGTTCGAGGCGGCACTTCGACTAGTGGGCACGGCAGCATCTCAAACGCTGATGATTGGTGATCGTCTGAACACCGACATCACCGGCGCGGCGCTCTTGGGCTTTAAGACTGCGTTGGTCTTAACCGGTGTCTCGACGCGTGCTGATGCGGAAGTCAACGACATCAAACCGGACGCGATCTATGCGGATTTAGCCACGCTGTTACAGGCATGGGAATAAACATCCGGCATCTGCTACAATAATCCGCGACAACATTACTTAAGGAAAACCAATGCAATACACACAGATGGGACGCTCTGGTTTAAAGGTTAGCCGTCTTTGCCTCGGTACCATGAACTTCGGGCCGGAGACAACAGAAGCGGACAGCTTTGCCGTTATGGACAAGGCCATTGATCTCGGCATCAATTTTTTTGACACCGCCAACGTTTATGGTTGGAAAAAAGGTGAAGGTATCACCGAGCAAATCGTCGGTCGCTGGTATGCCCAAGGTGGTAATCGGCGCGAAAAAACGGTCATCGCCACCAAAGTTTACGGCGATATGGGCGACTGGCCGAACGAAGGCAAACTCTCAGCACTGCATATCAAACGGGCTTGCGAGGCCAGCCTGAAACGCCTGCAAACCGATTACATTGACCTGTACCAGATGCACCACATTGATCGTGCAACTCCGTGGGAAGAAATTTGGCAAGCGATGGAACAGCTTGTGCGTGAAGGTAAAGTCCTGTATGTGGGCAGCAGCAACTTTGCTGGCTGGCACATTGCCCAAGCGAATGAAATCGCTAAGAGCCGTCACTTCATGGGACTGGTCTCCGAACAAAGTTTGTATAATCTCGCTGCACGGACTATCGAACTGGAAGTCGTGCCGGCTTGCGAAAGTTACGGGCTGGGTATCATCCCTTGGAGTCCATTAGCGGGGGGTATCCTCGGCGGCACCAAAGACAAAGGTCAACGACGCAGCCGGTCGGCGGATCTGGAAAAAAAGGCTGATCAATTGGCCGCGTATGAAACCTTCTGTGACAGCATCGGCGAAAAACCGGCTGATGTGGCATTGGCTTGGCTGCTCAACAATCCGATTGTGACGGCACCCATCATCGGGCCGCGTACAATGGAACAGTTTACCGGCAGTCTACGTGCCTTAGAGATTAAGTTCAACGAAGAACAACTCAAGAAACTCGACGAAATTTGGCCGGGTCCGGGTGGCGCTGCACCGGAAGCCTACGCCTGGTAGTATTTACAGGGGCAAGACTATCTTGCCCCTTTCCATAGTGATTATGAACCACCTAAAACTCACGCGTCGCAGCTTCTTAAAAATCCTCGCCAGTGCCTTCCTGATACCGCATCTGCAAGAGCCGCCAACTGGCCCCAACGATTGGGATCAGGAAACGGATTTAGCGAAAAGTATCCGCGTGTATTTGGAGGGTGCGTTCAACGGTCATGAAATGGCCCTCGATTTCCGCCGGATTAACGCCCAGAACAACCAGGAATTTCATATCCAAATTCAAGCAGATAAATTGTATCCAGTGGCGAGCTGCTTCAAGGCATGGGTGGCGTTGTACTACTATCTGAATACGCCGAAAGATCAGTGGCAAGATACGCTTGGCACATCCCTTTACAGCATGGTGGTCTACAGCAACAACACAGAATCCGGGAGTGTGCTGGTCGATGTGGCACAACGAGCGGAGGGCAGCGGGAATCCAATCCAAAAGTTTAACGACTTCCTGATGAAAAGTGTGGGCATGACCAACGGTATGCACACATGGGATTATCCGGGCAGCCCAACCGTCGGCTTTACGGACGAGCGATTTGCACCGACCAGCAACCGGGGCGTGATCTACAAGGGCGATTTCTATCTGGTTGATAATTTGTTTACTGCAACTGATATGGCTCATGGTTATGATGTTCTGGTGCGAGGGGCATCCTTTGCGCGTTGGGATGCAATGCACCAAGCAATCCTTGCGACGGATTCTT
>JACDGI010000299.1:0-4814 GCA_013821665.1 Anaerolineae bacterium | reverse complement strand
GATTCTTTATTGACTATTCCAGCGACAGACTATCAATCTCCGTTGGAATATGTGTTTCAAAATGGGTACATGGGCAAAGATGGCATCCTACCGGAAACAGATTTGCCGAAAGGTTTGGGGCGGGTGATAGATGATGCAGGGGTAGTGACAGTGGGTGATGCGCGGTACATCATCGCTTTTATGTCGATGGGTGAAGGCGAGTCGGTGGTGCGGGATGTGCTGGGTGGTATAGCCAAAATGATCGACGTGTACGAACGTGGTCGTCCGACATTAGCGACACCAGCCTACAACGGTTAAAGACCTGATAAACAGGCGATAACAGGTAACAATTACGGAGACTATTACAATCCATTCAAACTAAATTGTAATATACTGTCATTTATTTGGCATCCCAGCGACAAATTGCGCCAAAGTTCATAAGCCCCTAAAATGCCCTTATCGACTATTTGGTAAGGACACCAAAAGCCCAATATGATTAAAAAACTGTGTATAACCCTGCTTTTATGCCTCATTTCCTCTGTCGTACTCGCCCAAAATAAAGTTCCAAAACTGACCGAAACGTTTACTGATCCGATTAGCGGTCTGACAGTCAAATACCCATCAGACTGGTCGGCTGCACCGTCAGGTGAAAGCAGTGTCGGCGGACTTAAGCTCAGTAACCATGAGTTTAGCGGAGCCGGACAGCAAGCCGTCCAACCCGGTGAAATGGACATTGAGGTTGTTCCGCCTAAGCAGCTAGACGGATTAGTAGGTGGTGCTGCCTTTGAGGAAGCATGGAGCGCGATTACTGAACGGCTGCCGGGTAACCCTGATGAGGCGGTGGATGTCGATCAATTTGCCAGCCACGGACGTTATCTGACTTCGCAGACCGAGCAGTACATCATCACAGCGGGAATGGTGGAACTGAAAAAAGGGACTTATGCCCTATTCATCGCCACGACACATCCCGACACAGTCGATGAAGCCCTACCGATATATTACGCTATCGGCGGCAGTTTATCGCTGACTGAAACCGTCGCCAATACCTTATTTGCAAAGACGCAAACTTTTAAGAATAAGGCCGAAACCGCAGCCTTCATCTATCCAGCAGACGACAAATGGACTGCATACGAAAAAGGTGGTATCGCTGTTGCCACTAATGCGGGCAGCATCGCCAAATTCAGTGCCAAAAAAGGGCAGTACTTGATCGTGGTGAGTGCTGTTGCATCCGACAAAGCTGATCAAACTGCATTGTTTAGTGCCCTGCTGCCGACCCAAAACTTCGCAATTCCGTTACCGCCGATCCTGATTAATCCTGATGGAAGCGATAACACTTCAGGAGAAGCCTTGGGCGGGTTGGTTGGCAAGCAAGCGGGAAAAGATGTCGCAATTGCCACAGCCATCGTCGGGCCACAAGATGCCCTGCCACAAGTCTCAATCGGAAGTGATACCCAATCGACCACCCAAATTGCGACCGATCAAGAACTTGTCGCCATCATTCGGGTTTTTGGGCCAGCCGGTGAAGAAAAATCGGTGAGTGAGATGCTGGATCTGGTAGCTCATTCGCTGCATGTACCGGTTGATCTTTCGAGCGTCAAACCCAGCACGGTTAAGCTCACTGAAAAAGGTGAAGAAGGCCCGCTCAGCGTCCAATATCCGTCGGGATGGGACTCATTTTTTAGGGGCGGCTTCAACGTCGTGGGGACACCTAAAGGGGCCAAAGGCGACATCCGCTTGATCATGTCGGGGCGGAAACTCGATCAGGGCGAAACCGTCGAAAGCGCACTGCACAAATTCGTCGAGTTGTTTAATTACGATACGTTTGACACCATGAAGTTATCCGATGGACGCACGGTCTATATTGGTGCGCCGTTCAACTTGACCGAAGCGGTGTTAGAGGTGAATTACGGCAAAGGTCTGGTCATCACCATGAGCTACCTGCCGACCAATCCCGAAGATTTTATGGTAGGGCTGCCTGATGCGCTGGCTATTTTGGAGTCGATCAAACTCAATCCGTAGGTCAGCAAATGGTTAAAGTGGGAGGGCACATAGGCCCTCCCCTAAGCGGAAATTTAACTTTACGAGATCATCTACCGACTAAAAATCACCTGCCGCGTTGTGTGCCTGACGGATGGGTTCGGGTAGGCGATATTTGGGCGTACAGCGCATGACCAAATCGAGCGAGGTGGGCAAATCGGCTAAATGCCCCGGCGAAATGTAAACGGGCTTGACTCCAATCCGCGTCCGCAGCACCGCGCCGATGACATCCCCCTTATGATGCACCAAGCTCCATGCGCCGCGTTCCTGCGCGGGTTCATCATAGGTGCCTAAGAAATAGGTCTTGCCGCAGCCAATGGTCGGTTTTTGCAGCCATACGCCCATATGGCTGGCGATTCCGATACGGCGCGGGTGCATGATGCCCATGCCATCAAAAATGAATACGTCAGGCTCATTCTTTAAGTTTTGGAAGGCTTCTTCCAGCACTGGCCCTTCACGATAGCTGAGCAAACCGGGAATGTAAGGAAATGGCGTGGGGCGCTTCGACAGAACCGTTTCAATCACTTCAAGTTCGGGATAGCGCAAGATGACGACTGCTGCCTGTGACACATTGTCTTTGACGCTGACATCCACACCAGCAACTAAGTGTACAGAGGCAATATCAATCGGCTGATTGCTGATGACTTCCGAGGCGAGCGTTTTTTGGAGTTCGATGGCTTGTTGTGGACTGACATTCCAATCGTGTTTGTGCTGGATGTGCATAAATTATTTCAACATGTCCTGTACTGCTTTTCCAATTGCAAAGAAATTCGGCAAAGGGTTCTTCCACAAAGTAGGCACATGTATTAGTAGATTTGGTAGAAGCGGGGTCTGATAATTCCCATTGTTGTCAACGGTATAAGGAGCATAGGTTCCATCAGCACTTAATCTGTAAAAAAGCGCTTCTCGTCGCAAAGAGTCAAAAATCCAATACTCTTGCACCCCACCTTTTTCATATTCAACAAACTTATCGCCTCGATCAATTTCTTCAGTTCCGGGCGAACATATCTCTATCACTATATCCGCTGGACCATCCATAAAAGTCGGTGCCAAACGACCCGCATTCGTCTTAAGAATAACTTGAATATCAGGTTGGCGTTTGGGTAATTCGGGCAAGGTACTCATGACGAAAGGGTCTTGACGAATTTCTCCAATGGGGTTGATGGCAAAATAAGCTTCAAAGAGTAATGCTCCATAACGAGCAAGCTTGTCATGACGTTCGTGGATTGGCGACATTTTGATTACATTCCCATCGACAAGTTCGCAGTGAATTCCAGCAAAACGCTCAAGATATTCTTCGAACGTTACTCCAGTAGCCAGAATCTCGCCTGTATGTGGTTTAATCACGTAATTGGATGCCATTATTTGCACCTCACTAATCAAACTCAAATGCATTATACCGTAAATAAAAACGCCGTATCGTTTCCAACACGGCGTTCTATCATGCACTGCGATTGGGGATTAACTTCCCAAGTTAGTCAATGTTATCGCCAGCGAGGCTGAGGAGACCGGTGCCCATCTTTGGCATCCGCGACTTCTCTTCATCCTTACCGAACTTGATGACCTCACCGCTTTCGGAAATGGCTTCGACGGCCAAACCGAGGCTCTGGAGTTCCTTCACCAACACGCGGAAGCTGGTCGGGATGCCCGGTTCTTCAATCGGTTCGCCCTTCACAATGGCTTCGTAGGTCTTGACACGCCCTTGCACATCGTCCGACTTGACGGTGAGCATTTCTTGCAGCGTATAAGCCGCGCCGTAGGCTTCCAGCGCCCACACTTCCATTTCACCGAAGCGCTGACCACCGAACTGTGCCTTACCACCCAACGGCTGTTGTGTGACCAAGCTGTAGGGGCCAGTCGAACGAGCATGGACTTTGTCTTCGACCAAATGCGCCAGCTTCAACATATGGATGAGGCCGACGGTCACTGAACGGTCAAAGGGTTCACCGGTACGTCCATCGTACAAGGTGTGCTTGCCGTAAATCGGTACGGGCTTACCGCTGTCAAACATGGTTTGGTCAGCGATGCGCTTCAACTCTTTGTAGTCGGCATCCTGCGGAATTTCCAACTCAGGGTTGGCCCACAGGCTCCACTCACGCAGTGAAAGCAGCAGCGAGTATTCGTCGCGTTTATTGCGTTCTTGCAAGGTCATACCGGTCGTGTCGAAGTTCAACGCGACTTCAGGATCGTAACCTTTTTCGCGCAGCCACTCGGCCAGTACGGCACGGCGGGTATAGACATCGTCGGTACGCAGTTTGTCAGCATCATACAGGCTGTTTTCGCCCAACCAACTGTGTATATACAGGCCGCGCACTTCGTTATCATCTTCAAAGTCGTCAGGGTTATGTTCAAACCCATTCAACCAGTCCCAACCACGGTCGGTGATTTCTTTCCAAGCACGGTCGATCATCCAAGCACGACCGAGTTCGGCCTGAATTTCAGCTTCCTTGGCACCGTCGAACACCGGTGTGATGGCGCGGAAGCCCAAACGGTCAGCCGCCCAACCAAGATGGATTTCCAATACCTGACCGATATTCATACGACCGGGAACACCCAACGGATTGAGGATGATTTCAATCGTGCGTCCGTCAGACAGATAGGGCATGTCTTCGACAGGTACGATCTTGGAGATAACACCCTTGTTACCATGACGACCGGCCATCTTATCGCCGACGGTCAGCTTACGCTTCTGCGCCACGCCGACGCGAACCATCTTCTCGACACCGGCTGGAAGGTCAGGATGTTCGTCGCGGGTGAAGGTCTTCACATCGACGACCTTACCCTTCTCACCGTGCGGC
>JACDGI010000298.1 GCA_013821665.1 Anaerolineae bacterium | reverse complement strand
GCCATAGACGATGCTTACAAGGCTGTCGCCATGCAGCCGAACTCCAACTATCCCTATACCTTGGCGACCATACTTGCCATGCACAAGGGACGGATGAGTGATGTGAAAAAGTTCATTAACATTATCCTGACCCAGTTTCCCGATCCTACCTATGCACAACGCATGGTAACGGCGGCTTTTGGCGATCCTACCACTAGCAAATTCGTACTGGGGTTACTGATGTCCGTTAGCAACAACCTCTTTTTAGCGCAATATGATCGGGTGTTGAAGGATGTGGTTACAGCCCTGAATATCGATTCCTCGATACCTGATTTGTATCTGGCACAGGGTTTTGCCGAGTGTAATCTATCACACTGGGCGGATGCTGAAAAATCGTATACACAGGGGCTTGCGCTTGATTCCAATTATGCCGTTCTCTACGCGCTGCGTGCCGAGGTTCGTAGCAAACAAGGCAACTTAATCGGTGCATTCGGCGACCTCCAAGCGATGCAAAAGATTAAAGGCAGTGAGGAATTAACAGCGCTCGTTACGAAGCCAACTGCGGATGGCACAAGACTCGGATGCCAGAATTTCTTCACATCATTAACAGCGCCGACTGCAACACCTTGACATAAATAGAATACGCCAACGCGTTGCCACTATCGGCCTTTTTTCCATTTTCCCAAATACTGAGTATGATAAGGGCATATCTATAAAGTGAGGATGTGTCCCATGATCGGACGCACAATTGGCGGTTACCGCATCGTTGAGCAAGTCGGCATGGGTGGCATGGCAACGGTGTATAAGGCCTATGATGCCAGCACCGACCGTTATGTCGCGCTCAAAACCCTGCCGGAACAATTTTCCAAAGACCCACAGTTTGTTGAACGCTTCCGACGTGAAGCGCGAGCCATCGCTAAGCTGGAACATCTCCATATACTGCCATTGTTCGCCTATGGTGAGGATGAGGGAACCGCTTATCTGGCAATGCGCTACCTGCCAGCCGGAACACTGAGCAATTACATCCGGCAAAAAGGGCAAATACCGCTGGATGAAATCGCCCGTATCCTCAACCAGATTGCTGGTGCGCTCGATCATGCCCATGCCAACGGTGTACTGCACCGCGACATTAAACCAAGCAATGTGCTCGTTGATAAAGACACTAACATTTATCTGACTGATTTCGGTATCGCGCGGATGGTTGAAGGCTCAGCCGACCTGACGGGAGATGCTATCCTCGGCACACCGCAGTATATGAGTCCTGAACAATGTCAGGCACGCAAAGATCTCACACCAGCATCCGACCAATATTCGCTGGGCGTTGTCCTTTATGAAATGGTTACTGGACGGGTGCCCTTCCAAGCGGAAACACCGCTCGCCGTCATCATAATGCAAATTAACGGCGCGGAACTTCCTCTTCCGACTGAGCTGCGTCCCGAATTGCCGGAAGCAGCCGAACGCGTCATTTTGAAGGCGCTCTCGCGTGACCCGGCGGATCGTTATCCGACCTGTGAAGCCCTATCGAGAGCTTTCACCCAAGCCATCAGCGAAAACCAACCGGTGACAAAGGCCAGCGCACTGCCCGCTACGAAGGCTGCCCTATCATCGAAGCAACCTGCCGACTCAATTGAAGATGCACCTACCACTGTGCAAGGGGTATCAACGACAACGAGTCCTAACCGGATGCCGCTCATCATCGGCGGGATTGTCGCAGCGGTGGTGATCGTTGCTCTTATCGCGCTTTTGGCAAAGCCCTCTCAAACAGCACCCCCTACTCCGACGCTGACTCAAGTTGCGGCTGCGCCGAGTGCCACTGTCGCTCAAATTGCAGCCGTTGTCCCAAGTGCAACCGTAGCCGAGGCCACTGCTCTTCCGAGCGCTACAGTCGTTGCTAATACTCCGTTACCCGCCACAACCGTGATTGAGCCGAGTTTTACACCTACGCCAACCGTAATCGAACCAAGTTTTACACCTACGCCAACCGTGATTGAACCGAGTTTTACGCCCACGCCAACTGTAATCGAACCGAGTTTTACACCTACGCCAACCGTGATTGAACCGAGCTTTACGCCCACGCCAACGGTCGTCAAGCCGAGTTTTACACCTACCCCGAACATCGTCGCCACAGCGACCCAAGAATCGAACACATTACCGTCTATCGTTTCAACTTTAACTGCACAGGGTGACACCGGTGCAGCAATTAGTTTGCTCGACTCGGCTATTGCAAAGACACCCAAAGATCCTCAGTTGTATCTGCTGCGTGGGCAAGCCTACCAAAAAAATGGTGCCTATGATGACGCGATTACCAATTTGACAGAGGCCATCAAATTAGGGCCTGATTTGGTGGATGCTTATATCACCCGTGCCCAGATTTATGCAGATCAAGGTAATGGCACATCCGCCATCACCGATTTGACGCAAGCCATTAAACTGCAACCAAATCGTGCCGATGCCTATGGTTTGCGCGGGGCAATTTACCGCAACTTAAACACGTTTGACAATTCGCTGGCTGATTATGAGAAAGCGGTCGAACTCGACCCTCAAAATCCTCAATGGCATATCGACCGCGCGATAACGCTCGAATATACCGGTAATTTAGACGGCGCGATTACCGATCTCACCCAAGCGATCACGCTCGATCCCCAATCAATTGCGGCTTATATTCAACGCGGTTATGACCAACGTCAGAAAGATCAACCTGACCTAGCAATGGCCGACTTTATGAAAGCCCGTGAGATTAACCCTGAGGATGTCGCCTCCTACAGTGCGACGTTACAGAATTATATTTCAGTGCTGGATGGTGGCGGTTCCTTGAAAGATTATGATCTGGATAAGGCATTGGAAGATGCCAATAAAGCGCTTGAAATTCAATCCAGTGATGCTGGCCTGTGGTATTTACGTGGCAGAATTTACACCTTCCGTAATGAGACCGAAGCGGCCATTAGCGACTTCACCCAATCCATCGACATTGATAACCAATATACGGATGCTTATAACGCTCGCGGCTATGCCTATACTCGTACCAGCCGTTTTGATGAGGCTCATGCGGACTTTAATCAGGCGCTTGTGCTAAACGCTGATAGTATCGACGCGCTTCAGGGGCGGATTGAGGCCTACTTGGAAGCAGTCGATAATGATAAACCGTGGGCAGATTACAATCTGGACGCGGCGCTGACTGATGCCAATAAAGCAGTTCAAGACGATACCGGTAACGCGGTTTCCTACTTGCTACGCGGCAAAGTTTACGGTCGCCTGGGACAAATCGATAAGGCATTAATAGACCTCAATCAGACTATCCAGTTTGCGCCGGACATGGCATGGGGTTATCTGGAACGTGGTACAGTTTATTACACCAATCACAAATTAGCTGCTGCTATCGTTGACTTCAAGAAGGCCATTAAGCTCGACCCCAGCGATGCGTGGTCTTACGTCCAATTGGGCGATGCCTTGTATGATAACGGTCAAAAGAAAGACGCACTGGCAGCTTACCAAAACTACATCAAACTCATTGCTTCGGATCAACCCGTCGACTATGTCAGCCAACGGATTACCGAGTTGGAAAAGTAGTCATAAACCAGTTAGCTCATAATCGGTGTGGCGGTTCAACAATCAGAATATCAGGCACAGCATAGCCTTTTCTATAAAGACTATGTTTTTTGCGTTAAATTCAACTGCGTTTTTATAAGCCAATAGTGAATCACCAATTGATATTTTGTGAAAATTGGTCTCATGCACATGAGTCGATTCTCACGTTATATTCATGTCACCCACAAAACCCTATATAAACCAACCGGAGCGATTGCCATGCCAAATGCCCAATTAGCGCCCATTACTCCCTCAGATCTATTTAAGTTCAAGTACATCCTGTCCGCCACTTTGTCACCGTCAGGCAAACAAATTGCTTATGTCGTATCACATATTGATGCTTACAGCGATAAAGAGTTCAGCACCATCTGGCTTATGGATGTGGAAAGTGGCAAAGCGCGACAGTTCACTAGCGGCACCGCCGTTGATGCCGCACCCAAATGGTCGCCAGATGGCAAGCACATCGCTTTTATGTCCACCCGCAACGAGAAGCCCCAGTTGTTCGTTATGCCTGTCGATGGTGGCGAAGCGCTGCAACTGACCAAACTCAAGCAAGGCGTGGGCAGCGGCCCGTCATGGTCACCGGATGGTGAACATATCGCCTTCACCGCCGTGCCCATCGAGGAAGCCCGCGACTTCTCCAAGCCCTACCGCGTAGATCGTGCTGTTTACCGCTTCAATGGAATGGAATATTTGGATGATGTGGTACAGTCTCTCTACATCGTGCCCACAGCAGGTGGCGATGTGCGCCGTGTGACCAATGACCGCCTTTTGAGCGTTTCGCCACAATGGTCACCAGATGGCAAGAAACTAATGTACCTTGCCAGCATGTTCCCAGAGAAAATGGAGACATTTCATCCTGTCATCCACTTGGTCAACCTGATTGATAACCAAATTCAAGACCTCACCGGCAAATGGGGAGTTGTCTACGAAGCGACATGGCTGCCCGATGGCAACTCGATTACCTTTGTCGGTCAACCGTGGGGATTAACCATCGGCTCAAAAAGTGATCTGTGGGTGGTTCCTGCGTCCGGTGGCAACCCCGAATGCCGCACGACCAACCTAAAAGTGGGTATTGGTGGCGGACTTGAACCTGACATGCCCGCATTTGGTATTACTGACACCATTCCCATGTCAGCCGATGGTGGCACCGCTTATGTGGGTGTGCAAGTCGGTGGCACAGTCCAAATTTACAGCGTCGCACTCAGTGGGGATGAATCGTTTGCTTGCGTTGCCGGAGGTGACCGTACATGTATGCTCATGGGTGCAAATGCCACACATTTGCTTTACATCGTCAGCACAATGTCTAACCCAACGGATCTTTTTGTCGCGGATATAAACGGTGCCAACGAGCGCCAGTTGACGCATCTGAATGAGGAATTATTGAGCCAACGTCTACAATCCCGTGTGGAGCATCTGCTGTTCCCCGGCAGCGATGGTGTACAGGTTGAAGGCTGGTTGAACATGCCTACGACCGGACAAGCGCCTTACCCCGCTATCCTTCTGATTCATGGTGGGCCGCACGGCGCGTTCGGACATATGTATCACTTCGATACCGAGATGTTGGTGGGCGCAGGTTATGCGGTGCTGCGTGTCAATCACCGTGCGTCGACGGGTTATGGTGACGAATTCTCGACCGCCATCAAAGCGGATTGGGGCAACCTCGACTATAAAGACTTGATGGCCGGTGTGGATTACGCCATCAGCAAAGGTTGGGTTGATGCCAACCGAATGGGTGTCACCGGCTTATCCGGCGGCGGTAATCTCTCGTGCTGGATCGTCGGTCAGACCAACCGCTTCAAAGCTGCCCTGCCGCAAAATCCGGTCACCAATTGGGTGAGCTTCTATGGAGTCAGTGACATCGGCGTGTGGTTCGCCACCGAGCAAATGGGTGGACATCCGTGGGAAGTGCCGGAGGTTTACGCCAAATGCTCACCAATCACTTACGCCCACAATTGCAAAACCCCTACCCTGCTCATGCAATCCGAGCATGATTGGCGCTGCCCGCCGGAACAATCGGAGCAGTTCTACACAGTACTGAAGGTCAACGGCTGCATTGTCGAGATGGTGCGCGTTCCAGATGCTGCCCATGCTGCTGCCATCAACGGTGCGCTGCCCGCCCGTCACATCCATAACGAGGTTTTATTGGATTGGATGAACCGTTATGTACTAGGCAAAGATGACAAAAAGTCGGCCTAATTCTTGTGGGTCTCTTGTGTGCGTATACCAACGACAGAATGTTATATTACGCGCACTGTGAGTATTGTAAGGGTCTATTGGATTTAGATCGAGTTGGTTAAAGGAGAAGGGTTAATGAAACGTTTTGCCGTATTATTCTGTTGTTTCTTGATGCTGTTTGGCATGACTGCCAGTGCCCAGAACAGCAATCCGGATGTGTTGGTGTGGTCACTGGTAGGGGGCGACATCTCAACCATGAATACCGCCCTCGCGACCGATGGCAATTCCATCACTGTCATTAATGCGATGTTCGATGGCTTGTTTAGAGCCAATAAGGACACCGCCCAGCCTGAACCCGATTTGGCAACATGGAAAGTATCAGACGATGGTCTCGTCTACACCTTCACCATGAATGATGCCAAATGGAGCGATGGCGCACCCATCACTTCAAAAGATGCCAAGTTCACCTACGATGCTATTACTTCGGATAAAGTCCAATCACCACGTAAGGGTGATATGGCAGGCATCGCCTCGGTGGAAGCACCGGATGACAAAACCCTCGTCGTCACCTTGAAAGCGGCTAACTGCACCATCTGGGGCAATGGCTTTAGTTCGATTGTTCCGCTGCCTTCGCATCTCTTCAAGGCGGATTTCAGCGACTTCATGACCAACGATTTTAATCAAAATCCCACTGTGGTCAGCGGCCCATATGCATTTGAAGAACACAAAGCCAGTGAATATGTACGCGTCAAAGCCAACCCCAATTATTTTGCTGGCGCACCTAAGATCCCCAGCGTACTGTTCAACATTATCGCCGATTCGACCACGGTCAATCAGGCGCTTCAGACCAACACGATTGACTATGCTTTCATGTACACGGACCAATACGATCAATTGCAGCAGCAAGAACGCTTCAACTCCTACCAGTTCCCCAATCCCAACGCACCCTTCCTCATCATGAACTTCCAAGATCCTGACCACGCGCAAAATGGTTATGATGACAAGGGCAACCCCAATAAGCTGGTTCCCAACAAGTTCTTTGCTGATCTCAAAGTTCGCCAAGCGGTGGCGATGGGTTATAACAAGGAAGACATTGCCAAGACACTCGGTGAAAATTCCGGCAGTATTCCCTTGGCTGGCCCCATTATCCCCTCTTTCTACAACGCTTTTGATGTCACCTCGGTTAAGCCGTGGGGTTACGACCCTGAAAAAGCTAAAGCCTTGTTGGCTGAAGCGGGTTGGACAGATAGCGACGGCGACGGCGTTCTGGACAAGGACGGCGTGAAGTTCGAAGTTGATTTGATTTACAGCAAGTTGGTTGATTTGTGGGGCAACGCCGCCCTGATTATCCAAGACCAACTTGGTCAAATTGGCATCAAGATCAACATCGTCGAACAGGAATGGAGTGCTTACCTCTCCAACGTTCTGCTCCCCGGCAAGTTCAATATGAGCATTGTCGGCTTCGGCGGTGGCACAGAAGTCGATGGTATTCCCTACAGCTTGCTCTACAGCAAAAACCTCATTCTGGGCGGCGGTGGCTTCAACATCTCGGGTTATGTGAACCCCGAAATGGATAAGCTGCTGGATGCAGGTCGTACCGCTCCCGGTTGCGATGTCGCTGCCCGCACCAAGATCTACACCCAAATTCAACAGTTAGCGCATGACGACGTTCCCTACGACTGGCTGGTAAGCACCACACAGGTCAACGTCCTCAACAAGCGCGTTACCGATGCCGAAATTCATCAATTTGACGGCGGCGGTTTGGTTCCTCGCAGCGAAATTGGCTGGGGCCTTACTCAGTAATCTTTCGCTAGGTTCAGTGTTACAAAATAAAGGGACGGAGTGGCAAACTTCGTCCCTTTTCGTTTCGAGCGGCTTCCCAAATTATGATTCCGGCAAGTCGATGGTAAAACTACCCACTGCGCTCCAAGTGACACCGCCATTGGCACTCACGCGCCAAAAATAAGGGCCTTCCGTCAAAGCGTCTGTTGTAACCTCAAGCTGTGTAGCAGGAACGGTTGCCGAGTAAACCGGATTGGTGAATGTAGACGTTTTGGAAACTTGGATAATGTACTGCGCTACCCTACTCACTGGATTCCATGTCAAGGTGGGCGTTGGGGTCGTGAAGTAGTTGCGTGGTGGTGCGGCATTGAATGGTGTACCCATTTTCACGACGTAACTATCGATCACGGAGTTTAAGGTTCTATCGAAAGCGCCATTGGTCGTCGGGAAATTACTGGATTGGGTACGGCCTGCAAAGTATACATTGTCACCCGGGTCGACTGCGACCGCGAGCCCCATATCAGAACTATTACCGCCGAAATAGGTGCTGTAGATCAAACCACTGCCATCGCCATTCAACTCAGTTAGAAAAGCATCTTCACTGTTCGGTACATGCGCCTGTGCCGGATCGACCGTCGGGAAATCATTTGCATAAGTAAAACCCACCACATAGACCCCGTTCTTGGAGAGTGCAATCCCCCTTGTATCATCCGGGCCGCTGCTACCCAAAAACGTCGAATAAACCAGTGATGCCACTCCTGATGCATTAGTGTCGAATTTTGCGATATAAGCGTCATCGTCATTTGCTGGGCCATTAAAAGTGATATCAAATGCACCGGCTGTCACCGGAAAATCAGTCGCATAGGTACTACCGGTAATATACACATTGCCATTGTTATCGGCAGCAATACCATAACCAAACTCTACCCCCATCATTACATCGCCCAAGCTACCGGTTGTCCCGCCGAAAAGCGTACTGTAAATGAGGGAAGCTGAACCAATCGCATTCGTGTCAAGGCGTACGACAAAGGCATCACGTTCCCCGCCCAAGGTATTGTCGTAAGCGCTGGCTGTTGTTGGGAAATCAGACGCATAGGTGTCGCCTGTGATATAGGCATTACCGGACTCATCCACAGCAATTGATCGCCCTGTATCATTTGGAATAGTTATCCCTCCAACAGCGCCACCGATATAGGTACTGTAAATGAGGGACGCGTCACCCGACATATTGGTATCTAAGCGGGTTACAAACGCTTCTCCCCTATCGCTATAAGTTTGAGCAGCGTTGCGTGTGGGAAAGTCCCTTGACTGCGTATCACCGGTAATGTATACGTTGCCAGCATTATCGACTGCAATATCATTACTTTCTTCCGTGATCGATCCACCAAGACGTGTACTGTAGAGAAGTGTGTCACCGGTTGGATTGAGCTTAGTCACAAAAATCTTTGCAGCAAAATCGGTTTGAAAAGCATTCGATGTCAATGGAAAATCGGTGGACTCTGTAAAGCCTGTGACATAAGCATTCCCAGCATTATCCACTGCGATGCTAGCGGCATATTCGCTGCTACTCCCGCCAAGGTAGGTACTATAAATGAGTCTACTTCCATCCGGACTGATTTTCGTCACAAAGACATCATAAGGACCAGTTAAGGCA
>JACDGI010000005.1 GCA_013821665.1 Anaerolineae bacterium | reverse complement strand
AATCTCTTCTGTCGTCATGAGTGACCTCCAATATGGCTTCAGTACCTATATTGTCGGTTTTTCTCATGACGATTTCAATTTGCACCACTGGTTATATATACAATTTGTCTATTTAACAGTACCTATCCATAATTCTGTCGTTCCTCCAGCGACAATGTAACTTCCATCGCGACTCCAGTCTATTGAGTAAATACCACATATATTTCCTTCAAAGGTGGCGTTAAGTACGAACGCTTGAGTTGCATCAAAAACCTTAATCCAGCATGTGGGGTCGTAGGCATTAGTACTTATCAGCCAATGACTGTCAGGGCTCCACGCGGCGGTAGATGTAGAGTCGTTGTCTATAGTTTGCGTAACAAGTTTGCGCTTAGTGCCAAATGAACAAATAGTCATGCCGTATTTTGCTGTTAGGCTGAGATTTTCACCATTAGGCGACCAAGTAATACTATGTATTTGGCTTATTTCATCTGTTGCTGGAAAACAACTCGTTTTAGGATGTCCTTTTATATCAGTATAGGTGTAATTTTTGGAAAGGCTGCCATCTTTATCCAAAAATCCAATAGTATTGGACCAATAGAGTGGAATCGCTAGTAACGAATTTTTAGCATTCCAGTCAAAAGTCTCATAGCTGATACTTTCCCCTTGCATACCGAGATCTATGGTTTGGATAGTCTTACCTGTTCCAATTTCAAAAATATCAATGTATCCAGTAGGATCTAAAATCGCTAAATGCGATGAATCTATCCATTCAATATTACTGACGACAGACATCTTTTTTGAATAGCTCTGAACAATTTTCCCATCTTTAAGATCTATTATATGGACGACACCATGTGTGGAAACAGCAATATATAATCTATCAGGGCTCCACTTAGGAATAAATGTAATTCCCTCTTTAAAGGTTTCAGGGAAATTAATGCGTTTTTCTATAGTTCTAGTCTGTATATTAAAGATAGACAGTTGATTACCAATGGGATCTCCAAATGCAATATAGTTATTGTCAGGACTTATTGTTATGCCTATCGCAGGTTCAGATGTAATTAGTTCCCAGCTAACGTCAAAAGTAGTACCGAAATTGGCTTTAATGCAAACAACTTCATTCAAAAAAACTGCACAAATACACAGCATTATTTTTCTGCATGTTTGAAAATTCAACTGATTTCATCCTGCCTAAGAGAATAATCAATCATAAAATCCAGTCTTGTAAAGCAAAGATGTTTTTGACCATTAACACTGTGGAAATTATACCACTTGCTTTGAAGCAATTTGCAAGAAAAACGTTCGTTTAACTTCAGTATGGTCTTAAAATGGTAAGCGGGGTTATCAGGAGTTATTTTATTTTTAGTCAAATAGATCTCCTGGCAGAAGCCCCATTAATTTAAGTTTATCTACTACCTCATCAAAACATTCTTCTCCCCATGAAATGCTAAAAGTCGCGTTTCTAAAGACATACTGAAAAAATCTACAATATCATCAACAGTATCCACTCCCCCACTTCTCAATTTATCGCGACATTCTTCACTAACATCGAGTGCTTCAATTTTCATATCGAGTTACATTCCTTTCGCTATTTACTTAATCAGGGTTTAGCATCCTTCATCCTAGGGCAGGGCTGGATTACCAGTCGCTAGGCCTCGGAACGAGTTTGCTCCAGAATCGGATGTCTCGGTAATCAGAAGCCTGCCCCTCATCCCATTTCCCCGGAGAAATAAACTCGTTCCATAAATAGCTTTGCAGGTTGTAACCGTAATAAATGGTGTCGTGAGGTTGCAAAATTGAGAAAACTGGATTGCCCACTTCACACGGTTCAACTGGAATCATACGATGAGCGCAGATAGGAATAAGCTCTGGCACAGTTTGCAAGTAATCCTTCGCAATGGCTAATTGTTCAGCTAAAGTTTCAGGTTTTTCGCCCCATGTCTTTGGCATCCAGAAATTATTGTTTTCAATATCGAAATAAAATCCATCTTCCAAAAGTTGTCTATTGTCTTGCATAATTTTTACGGGATCATTACGCCAATTGGGGAAGTTGTCGATGCTGTTGTAGGGACCAAAGTCGCCCAGTGGTAATCCTATTTGTAAAAACAATTTCAAATCCGGTGGAAAATTGAACTCACAACGTTCTTCAATGTCACTGACTTCTTGATCAGTTAAGCCTGCCTCAAAATGACCGGTGAAGAAACGACTTTTTTTCACTTTATCAATAACTTCGAGCAGTTCAGTTTCTAGGCTCATTAGGATTTCCTCTATCCTCTAGACGAAATAATCTGGTAATCGTTTCATGCCATCGCTAGTCATGTTGCCCTCGTTGTCGCAGGTCGCAACACCCCGTTCATCGTGCCCACTTAACTAATCCTGTTATACAAGATATTGTTGATCATACTGTGAATTGCAAGAAAAACGTTCGTTTGATTCCTTCAAAAATTGCAAGACAAACGGTTGAATATCTTTGCAATTCTAGGATGAAAATATTCCTAAAACACCTTTCTTTTGCAAAAAAGCAGTTTGAAACTCGTGATGAAGAAAATGGAACGTTTTTCTTGCAAATCTGCAACTATCAAGGTTAATGGTATGTCATTAGAATCTCTGCAATACTTTAATAATATGAAAGCTATTAAATCGAGTTCACGTTAACCCAATGAACGACAAAAAAGATAAAGCTAATTATGAAGTCACCATAAAGTGTGATGCTCGCATACCTGTGAAATTAGCAGTCTTAGGAGTCATATATTTCTGGGGAATCAATTTAGCAATAGGAACTTTCCAAGGTTTTTCATTGATTATGTGGATTTGGATTGTAATTGTATTCCTTCTATCTCCGATGGACGTTGGTTTTTCGGATAATGGAATTGTAATCGAAAAATTCGGACGGCAAATATTTTTTCCTTGGGAAGAGGTTGTGCTTGTAACGCGTAGTGGAGGTATCATAAAAATTTATGGGTCTGGAAAAAGTCTAACTCGTTACGAAAGACTCATAACTAATACTATTAGCATTACTCCTCTTACCAATCGTAACTACAAGGATGCGGCTAAATTGATCGGCGAGAAAGTTGGATATGGGTATAAGCGTTGGTAGATTTCCTGATCTGTGACTTACAACGGAATAAGTCGTGATAACCCCACTTTAGGTTACTACTGATCACAACGGCGCTTGTCGTCAGTTACACCAGTCGACTGAGCCATTTCGTTTAAGGTCGCTGCTTCTGGGCCAGCAGCGAAGGCCTCTGCAAAGGCACGACCATTACGGTGGTCCTGCCGTTGGCATCGTAAGCAAGTCCGTTAATGATACGATATGTAACGTTCCATCTTCTACGCCATAGGCTATTTGGCTACTATCAGGACTAAAAGCGACTGCGGTATTAATATGAATTTGCAATTGGGTACTTAATGTTAGCTCCCAAGTTGCAGTATTCCAGCCACGAATTGAGCCATCGTTGCTTACACTCAGCAATGTGCTTCCGTCAGGACTAAATTTAATATCCATAACAGCTTGCGAAATTGGTCCTGTGTTAGAGGCCATATTTGCTTGAAGAGTATTTGTGATTACACCTGTGGTCACATTCCAGATTTTGACTAGACTATTCAAACTTCCTGTAGCAATAAGCCCAATATTAGAATTCCAAGCAGCTCCGACTAAATCTCCGCCAGCCACATCCGATTGATGAAATCGGCTGATTTCGGCGAAATTTGTGGTATCGCTAATTTCCAAAGTGTTAGGCGGCATGACAAACAGCATTTTGCCGCTATCGGCATTTAAAATGATCCGTCCAAGGCCGCCAAAGACCGTATATTGATTTATGCGCTGGCCTGTACTCGCATTCCATATATTCAGATTATTAGGGTCGAGGTACGTAATGCTAAAAACTTCGCTGCTGTCGGCGCTCCAAGCTACATCCCATACAGTATCCGAATGTGTCAATACAAATAATAGCTGTCCGTTGGATGTATTCCATAGACGAACTGTTTTGTCTGCGCTGCTACTCGCAAGTTTGGTGCCATCAAGACTCCAATCCAAACTGGTTATATAATCAGTATGTCCAGTCAGACTAAATATAATTTGCCCATCTGACGCATTCCTGATTTCAACTATTCCACTTCTACGACCCACTGCGATTTTATCCTGACTCAGATTCCACGCGATGGCGTTAATACGTTGATTGTCTGTTGATTCAGACGATGGCGTAGTGGAAAAAAGTATTGACGCGGAAGATTGCTTTTTCTCCACCAGCGATCGAAAACCGCTCGTCCCGATCAAGCCGAGCAGCACAATCAACAACCCTTGACGTAGATATGTACACATCTTTCACCCCCATATTTCTCATAGCCTAGCGCTGTGGGTCTGCCGTTGGTGGGGTGAGCAAATCAGCCACCGTTACAATTTTGAGGTCTGTGCCATCCCCATAAGCTAATTGACTGCCATCAGGATTCCATGCGATGGATGTGGTGAGTGATTGTGGTTTGGTAAAACTGGCGATTTGCTCACCTGTTGCAACATTCCATAGTTTGATCGTTCCATCATTACTCGCACTGGCAAGCTGGGTTCCATCTGGACTCCAACTTAACGACCCAACCCAGCCTGTGTGTCCTTGTAGAACACTTACTTGTTGATTGGTTGCTACATTCCATAAGTAGATTTTCCCATCAAAATATCCTACGGCGATAGTAGTGTTGTCGTTTCGCCACGCCATCGACCCAGCACTTCCGCTAACACTCGAGTTTGGTCCGACGAGGTAATCGACCCAATTTTGTATGGGAATAGTCGCAAGTGGATCTACAATCACGATACCAGCATTGGTATTTACAACTGCAATCTTGCTACCATCTAAGCTCCATTTAACTGACTGTAGATTTCCTGCCTGAAATGCATTGAGTTGTTGAAAAGTAGCTGTATCCCATATTCGCAAGCTCAAGTGTTCAACTGCACTAACACTAGCTATTTTGCTACCGTCTGGACTCCAATCTAATGATAAAATACTATCATTGTGACCTATTAAATTAGCTAACGATTGTCCGTTTGAGACGTTCCAGATATGGATGAGTTTATCATCACCAGCACTCGCGATTTTAGTGCTATCAGGACTCCAAGCGACTGTGTATATAGTTCCAGAAAGACCTATGAAATTTCGTATCAGATTCCCCGTATTTGCATCCCAAATACTTAAAAACCCTCCAGTACCACTTCTGGCAATCTTGCTGCCATCGGGACTCCAAGTGGTAGCGATGATGGTCTGAGTTTGCGGCGTTGCAATTGCTGTTGTTCCAACAGCTTGTGCGCCCACCCGAAAACCACTCGTGGCGATCGTACTGAGCAGTAGAATTAGTAACCATCGACATAATTGTTTACGCATTATTCCCCCTGTTCCCATCAGCGTAGCTCTGTGAACTCACGCGCGTCAATCGACAGCAGAATTGCGTAGGGCAATCGGTGTATAGGTAGGGTATTTTTATTCCCTTAACGTAAAGGTATGTGTCAACAAGGCTGCCTTGCAATTCGATGGAAATGATGATCAATTAAAGCGGCTTGAATACTTTGCGTTAACATTGATAAAGCGGGCTTTACAGGACAAATCCAATCTCCGAAAAACGTTGGTTTTCAGGAGACTTTGTGACCGCTTCCTTTTCGCTACATTAACTTCGTATTTAATCCCTTAAAACTGTTTCTTGAAACCTGCCCCACTTGCTTCAAAACATAAGGTCAAGATTGACGTTTTTGACCCTCAAAATAGGTGACTAAAATAAGGATTATCGTCATCTATCGCACTGATCGTGGTATAATAGAAGTACCTCAAAACACCCCTCTAGGAGTCCGCATGGACAACCTCACCCTCATCGAAACTTCCAATGATCCATCCAGCATGACCGCTGATGACATCGCCAGCGCCAACTATGAGGTGCTGCGCCGCGCCGGTCGCAAAGCCTCCACCGTCAACCAGTACACCCAGACCGAAAAGCGCTGGACAGTCTGGTGTGTCGTCCACAACTTGAATCCCATGAACTTTGAAGTCATCTACATTGATGCCTATTTCCAAACGCTCAAAGACCACTACAGCCGCACCACGTTACAAAACATGCTGTCGCACCTGCGTAAATCGGTAGAGGCCATCGCCGCCAGTTCCGATGAAACGGCTGCCTTCTATCTGCGACAGTTACAGGCCATGAAGTTGTACAAGATTGATGCGTCGTGGGGTGGGACGAATTCGCACAAGCGCGGCGGTAAACGGCTGCCAACTCAAACCGTATATGCCGCCCTTAACGCCAGCGCCTCCAATCCGCTGCTCAAAGCCCGAAATGGCGCGTTCTATGCCCTGCTCTTCTTTGCCGGACTCCGACGGGAGGAACTGCGCCAGTTGAAATGGTCACAATTAGATTTTGATCGCAGCGTGATTAAGGTCGTGGGCGGCAAGAAACGGGCTAAAGACGAGTCCGACGAAATTCCGATGTTGGGCGATCTGAAGACCATCCTCCAGCAGTGGCGTGATGTCCAAGTGCTATCGGTTCAGGGCGAGAATCGGATGTATGTCATCTGTGCCATCCGTAAAGGCGGTCATCTGGGCGTAGACAAGCCGATTGCGTCGGGAGCCGTGTATGAACTCATGCGTCCCTATGACGCGATGCCGCATGATGCACGGCACACCTTAGTAACGAATTTGCTGGAGAAGAATGTGCCGCTGCATACCACTCAGAAAATTGCCCGTCACAAACGCGGTGAAACCACAATGGGTTATGCTCATGCGATGGAAGCTGAGCAGTTGGCGAAGACGGTGCCGAATCCGTATGGATAGAGGATTAATCGAAGGAGTATATGATGAAACAACGCGATATTGACCGCTGGGTAAACCGTCAGGCACGCATGAATTGGCAGGCTACTATGCCTACTATCAATTGGGCGCTGGTCGCGAGTAGCTTGGCCGTCATTGGTGTCATTCTGATGGTCGTTCTCAGAGTGGCACATATTCTATAAATGGCGCAACACACGCAAAATCTGAGATGAGGGTTAGGCAGACTCAGAGCAGATATAATCTAAGGTATGAACGCGAGATTTTTCAGAGGTCGTCAACAAGAAAGCCGAACCTCTATGGTTGGTAAGCCCCTACCCTCTCCATCCAATCATCGCCAACCATTTGAAAGTTAAAACGTTTGCCACCTTTTACCAATGGGCATTATTTAGGAGGTTTCAATGGCTAAGGATATTACACATGCGATTATTCAAGAAGTGAATGGCTCAAATCATGTTAAGACATTACACGCTGCACCGGCCAATGCGCGTGATCTATCCTCTTTGGCAGTGGTGATTAACCATAATCACCAACTCACAGTTTGGTTTCCGAAGGAATTACCAATTAAAACGGCTCAATCAATGGCTAACAATTTTGCAGAGGATATGAGAAAAGATTTATCAGACTCCTAAAGAAAATAACCTGCCCTGCCCCATAATCCCAGCTATCAAACTAACAGATTCCCTCGATATGACAATTAAAATATCTGCTCAAGTCGAGATTGCACGGCCAGCAGTGAGGGATCTGAAGCGACTATTAAAAAAGAACCTCAAACCCATTATCAATTAGTCCGTAATGACTACGATTGCCCTACAAGTGCCTGCAACTGCTTGTGAGGTTATTCTGTTCTCATTAGAATGCAATCAACAAATAGTGATGAGCCATTCAATTTTTCCTATGACAAAAATTTCCACCCGTCACCGACGTGCTTTTCTTACAATTACAATAATCATCCTCGCGTTTACTATTGGTATCGGCTTATCCATGAGCGCTCCATCAAAAGCGGCTGATGTAAGCACATCTACCAGCGCGCCGAATGGCAGCCTTGCCACTGCTCAACGCAGTGCCGATGAGGCCCGTAGTTTGTATTGGGCGGCGCAGGCGCAAACCAATTTTGACAATGGCGATCCGTCGTTAGCCTATGGTTTAGCCATACAAGCCAACAGCATGTCTAATCCGCCAGTTCAAGCGCAACGCACACTGAACAATATCGCCTATGAACCCGGCCCACGCAGTATGTTTGGTGAGTATCTCAAGGATGCCGTGTTTACTGCTAATTGGCGTTATATGTTCACAATTTCTGAGCAGAATGAAATTACTATGTGGGATACGGCGACTGGCAAAATCATTCGCCATTTTGTGGGGCCAGACGAGTATTTAAATAATATTGTATTGAGTCCCGATGAGCATTCTCTCCTTTCTGTTGGTCGGGAAGGAGAAATGCTGGTATGGGACGTGGAAACAGGCAAAGAAATCCATCGGATTGTTGGAAATGGTCTTTCGAGTCTTGCCGATGCTAAAGCACTTTTCAGCCCTGATGGAAGCAAAGTTGTGACGTTCGACAATGGCTCAGATATTACCGTGCCTAATATCAGTTTGTGGGATGTAACCACCGGTCAAGAAGTAGGGCGCTTTCCGGGCAGCGAGCCGCAGTTTAGCCCCGACGGAAATTTGCTGCTGGTTGTTACTGGTTATAACGCTAATACCAGCGGCATTGAGATTTGGGACACAAGAACGGGGCAAAAGGTAGTTGATTTAAAAGTTAGCAAGCAGCCTATTGGCTCTATTTATGGCGCAATATTTAGTCCAAATAGTAAGCGCATCGTTTCATATGGTGACAAACTCATTTGGTGGGATGTGAAAACAGGCGAGGAAATTCAAGAACTCGTCGGACACGACCCAAATGTATCTGTCCACAACGCCGTTTTTAGCCCTGACGGTAAACGGCTTGTCACCAGTGATGAGGGCGGTGGGCTGATTGTATGGGACACTGAATACCTAGCCGAAGAAAAGCGTCTGAATGGCTTTGATACGGGTGTCGATGTCACTTTCAGTGCCGATGGACGCAAGATGTTGACGGAATCTGCTCATTACATCAACTACTGTGCGGACTGTGCGACTACGATTTCGCAATCCTCAAATCCGAAGCTGCTGCTGTGGGATACCCAATTTTTCTCACTTATTCATGATTACAGCCGCCGAAACTTTAATATCAATCGAGGCCGATTTGAAAATGTCACGATTGATCGCAGCCAGCTCAGCCCTAATGGTGAACATGTCGCCACCTTGAGCGAGGGTGCGGTAACTTTATGGGATACCGGAAACAGTCAAATTATCCATAACTTCACAGGACAAAACCCTGATCTCAGAATGTACGGTTTTGATCAAAGTTTGCACGGAACAGTTTATAGCCCTGATCGTAAGAATGGACTGACGATAAGCAATCCTTTGTCCGATGTTGGTAAAGGGGTGATGACACTTTACAATCTTGCCGACAATAAAATACTTGTGAGTTTCAGTGGACATACGAAACCTATTCGTAGTACGGCTTTCAGCCCAGATGGTAAGTATATTGTCTCAGGTACTGATTACGGTGAAATGATTTTGTGGGACAGCAGCACGGGACAAATAATACGACAATTTGTCGGCCAAAAAAGTGACGTAATGGATGTCAAGTTTAGCCCGGATGGTCGTACTGTGGTTTCTGCCACTGGCGATGCCTATTCGGGTAATCCTGAACTGATTCTATGGGATGTAGCCACCGGGCGAGAAATTCGCAGGTTTATTGGGCACGATCAATCAGTACGACTTTATAGTGTGGCGTTCAGCCCAGATGGTCGTACTATTGTATCTGCTGGCAGCGACGATACAGTCGATGGTCAGTATCGTGTTGAACCGCACTCCGAATTGATTTTATGGGATGTGGCAAGTGGTATAGCGATTCGCCATTTAATTGGACATAAAGGCGATATTTATACGGTAGCGTTTAGCCCTGATGGACAGCATATTCTTTCGGGTGGTGGTATCGTTGGCGGAGAACTAGAACTTTTCCTATGGGATGTGGCAAGTGGCGCAATTGTTGAGCGTTATTCAGGAATGACTTGGGGAGTAAGACATGTTAGTTTTAGCGATGATGGACATTCTGTTCTTTCCATTGGCGACTACGTTGATGAACTCATTATATGGCGGATGGATAGCATAGCCGAGACTATTCAGTGGGTACTCGATAACCGCGTCGTACCGTCATTTAGTTGTGAACAGCGCCAATTTTATAATGTCACGCCGCTGTGCGTTAGTGGTGAATTACCTGTCCTTACGCCTTTTCCAACAGCGATGCCATCTCCCACAACTGATTTGACTCTGACGACCGCTACACTCACTCCGACTGTAACGTCCACTATTCCAACCGTAACACCGTCCTTGACTCCGACCATACCAACAGCCACGCCAACATTGACGCGAACACCCACTTCTAGTCCACCTACTTTGGAAGCCGAAGCGAGTTCAACGGCTGCCGTAAATGCTACTAATCGTGCCGCTATTTTCCAGACAGCTACGGCAGTTACGTATACACCTTCGCCAACATTCAATCCAGGCAATGAGGCGGTAATCGGTTCACAGCGTGACCAACTTGAACCCCCGAAATGGAAAGTATGGCGCTATCATGGGACAGGCGGCGAAGTCGTGACAATCCGTGTGACCGCTGATAAACCTTCGGACAATCAAAATGCTGAGGTTCTGCTGTATCCCTATTTTGTGCTGCACGGGCCAAACGGCGCACTCCTCGAAACGGTGAACGGCATTGTACCGGGGCATGAGGATGAGTCGGTGCTGCAAAACTATGTCTTACCGGCCACCGGCATCTATGAAATAGAAGTACGCAGTCGGGGATTTACATCGGGCAATTATACGCTGGTGATTGAGTCGCAAAGCATAAAGACAGGAACACCAACTGCAACCTCATCACCCACACCCATCACCCCACCATAGGCGAATAACCACATCAAAAATTCTAATGTAGCACATGGCCCCCTACTATTGGGGACCATTTCTTGAAATACTGCACAACTATGTGTTACTTAATCAGCCCTTGTGCAAGGTCTTGTTCCAGTTATCCCTGCTCGCTCACGCGCCACCCCCATTACGCTCACGGGTCTACCCGACAAATGCAGGCGCGAAACGCCCTCGGAATGGGTTGGCAAACCTTAACTTGCGCTACAGCCAATAGCATTTACCATAGCAAGGTGAATTTGTGAAATGTGCTGAAAGGAATAACGTTTGTGGAATGTATAACACTCATTAATTTGGAGCGAACTATTTGTGAATTCAGAAATTGTCAACGAGAGATAGATCCTTACACATTTTGCGCGCAAACAAGTTTCTTTGAAGAGGTGTTAGACACATGTTGGATGCTTGATTATTTGCCCGAGCGCGAATTGCTAAAGTTTCAAAAATTCATTTCTGAAGCAATAATGTGGGACGCATGGCAACCGACCTAACCGCCCTGTTCGACCACTGGAACACATTGGCGCAGGATGCCGCCGAGCGCATCAATGCGACACCGCATCCGTCGATGGGCGGTTTCTACACGGGCGTGATGTATGGCATGATGAGCTGGCCGCAGCGCTGGCACAGACGATGAAAAACGTGGCTAAGTTATGAGCAAACGTCATGTTCACAAGAGAACACTAAAGCAAAAACCACGATCACGCTGGCTTCGCGAAGCTAGAGTGTTACTTTGCTGTCTTGCTATGGCGGCAGTGCTTGTGATTGTACTGAAACTCGCCGGAGCGGTTTAATCCTGCCAAAACTGCACAAAAGTTGTACCAATTTCGCCTCAATGTAAAGCATAATCTACCCGTATTGGTTTAGCAACTGAGATAAAAATATGGACTATGAATGAAAATACCCATCCACTTAAGCGCTCAGAAAGACTTATATTTAATTTTAAAGTTTTACTGACATGCTTTATTTTTACTGTGACTTCAATTGGCTTGTTATTACTACCCGCGTTTAATTCTATGGGGTCGTATGATTCAGATTTATGCGCTTTGTGTGTAGGACTGCAAGCCATTGCTGTCATTGGTGCTATTGTCTTCCGCAAACGGGATCGTTCAATAGCATTAGGTTTAACTGCTGGCCTCGTTTTGGTTATTCTGATAATACCTCTGTTAGTAGCCATATGGGCCATTTACGTCTGCCAAACAGGGCCATGTCCACCCGGATTATCTGGCGGCTGATTGTAGTATTAACCGACCAGAAAGAACGCTTGCCGGCCACAGCTCACCCGGTAGCGCAAGGGGTTGAGCAAGCAAACAGGCATAGGTTACGACAACAAATGTTATCAAGCCCCTTCCCTTCTGCCAGTAGCTTGGATGTGCTTCGAATGATGCGTCGAAAGCAGGCAAAAAATTTCGGCTTCATCTGGCTGTCGAAGTTGAGTTCCACAAAAAACACGAAGCAAGCAGATTTTAACTCGCTTCGCGTTTAGTGTGGATTACTCGCTATCTTAACTTAGCGAATAGTCGAGTTATAAAGTGGGCCGCCATCTACGGGAACACGACCGCGATTCTTGGGAACTCCAACCTTTACCTCCCCTTGGCAGCTACCGCCTTTACCATCATTTGCGGTGAACCCAATGTGGTAAACGCGGCCATTCCCGTTACTTTCGCGTTCAGCACGAACTCGCGCTGTGTTGGTTCCTACTCCTAAGCCATCGGGAGATGTGTTGCCATCACCTTTACCCTTAACTAATTCATCTTGGAAAATTGATGTGATGATAATTGCGACTGGATCACCGTTCGGATCAATCACATTGACGATAGAGATGGTTGCAAACTTGTAATTTGGCGGCCAGATCACTGGGCGTGAGGGATGAGCGGCGGAACAATCCGGCGATTGGTTTGTACTGGCAAGCACCTCGATACTGGCCGAATCGATAGAACAATAGTTGGTTGTATCACAGATTTTATAGGTGAAATGATCAAAACCGCTGATGCCGGGGTTTGGTGTATACAAGAATGTGCCATCATGATTGTTAATTAAGGTTCCGCTAAACGGGTCTGAAATGACAGTGGTGCTTGCCGGATTCAGATTACCATCGTTATCCGTATCATTGGCAGCGACATCAATAGTCACGGGTGTTCCAATCGGTGTTGAAACGGCATCGGGATTAGTTATAGGCCCGGTTGCCCCAACGATTTTTTCGCCGGTTGAGCAATTAAATGAGAACGTATAGCTATCCAGATCACTCAAGAAAAAATTAGTACCCAGCATAACTTTAACTGTTAAAACGTCACCCACATTTGTCCCGTCAGGCGGAATAAACTGGTATTCTATCGTATGAGTGCCCACACCGTTGACATTCCCGACTTGTGCACTAATACCAGAAAGACTATTCGAAAGAAACCGATCAGGCGAACTATCCAGCGTAAATGTAATAATTATTCGTCCATTGAAATCGGTGCATGATGGTACACTTATGAAAGCATCATCAATGGTGTTGGACTGTGCCGCCACAGGACTCATAATCGACATCGACAATACGATGAGTAACAACGCGCAAGTGGGTATCCACAAACGTTTCAAACGCATAGTAATCTCCTTAAAATTCATTACCAATAAGACGGTGACTGGGATTTGATGACGCAAGTATTCCCATCACTAGCAAAACCCAATTAACTCCAAATGTAGTATACACTCCGATAATTTTGCTGTCATTTTGACATAGGTCATACTGCCCTCCTTTATCTCTACTATTACCCTACCGCCACGCCTTGCGCTTCCCCGCATATGCTTTCAGGGCTTCGAGTTCGATGAAATCGCGATCCTCAACCCGCACGAGTTCGAGCTTGCCGAGCGCGATCTGCCCTTCCAAGTCACCAAGCGGCATCTGTAGCCATTTGGCTGCGTGGTATAGCATGACATAGACCTTATCACCAATCTGGAACGTTTCGAGCGATTGTGCTTCCATGTTGTTATCCTATTTACTAGAACGCATGTGCAAAGGATAACATTGTGGTCAGGGCAACCGATAGCGGATTTTGGTAGGAAGATTCTAACAATTCGGCGAACTTAGTTTTCGTCACCTGTTTAGTGAGTTTTCACCGACTAACTGGTCATTGGTTCGTGCAAGGTCTCTCCACTCAATTCCTCTGGTGTATGGATCTTGACCTCTAGTGAAAAACCATCGCCCAATGCTGCAACATATTTCCGTAAGGTGGTCAGGGTATAGGAGTCGTAATCCTCTTTCTCAATACGGGCGACCTGTGCCTGAGATACCCCTAAACGCTCAGCCATTTGCTTCTGCGTTAAACCTGCGCTCTGACGAGCTTCTACCAACTGTAGCCATAGCTCACTTTTGGCGGCTTCTTCTTCATAAATTGCCCGTCGCGTTGGATCAGCAAGAAATTCATCTCGCCAATTAAGATAGCTGGCTTCTTCGGGTGAAGCCTCCCGCTTTATTCCTTGTTGTGGTTGTTCTTTTTTGCTCATATTTATTCACCACCCTTCTGTTTGATATAGTCATCCAACCGTGTTTGAGCAAGCTCAATTTCGCGTCGCGGCGTTTTTTGGGTCTTCTTCTGGAACCCGTGAACAAAAACAATTTTTCGCCCTGTAAAAAAGAAATACAGTAAGCGGTAGATGTTTCCACTACTTGCGCGACGGAGTTCCCAAAGTTTACCTTCCAAATGTTTGACTAACGGCTCTCCGGCATGAACATTCTGAACTTGTAGTTGCTCAATCGCCCAAATAAATCGAGCCTGAGTTTTATCATCCAATCCTTTGAGAAATTCCTCAACAGGGCTTTTTCCCTCTTCAGAACGATAAAATTCCGTAGTCCAGTCGTGTTGGTTAGCCATATATACGGATTTTAGTATATCTAAGATTTAAAATCAACAAATATTTGTGTTTGTAAGTGTGGGCTGTCATAGGTCAAGACGAGCTTGAGACTCTAGATCAAGCCGTTCTGAACAGATCTCATGAAATCCACACGCGGCACATTTGGCTCTCTGGTTGTGGTTCCGGTGAATTTCATCCCATCCCCTTTTCACTCGCATCTCTCCGACAAGCCGGCTCAATTCTTGTTCAAGTGCGTCGGTGTACTGAATCGTAAATTCTTGCTGTGGATAACGGATAATGCCATAGGTGCGTCTGACATGATAGTTCTCTTCAACTAAGTGGCAGTAGGTGACGAGCTGCATGATGTGTGTCTGATATGGTTGACGAGGTATTTTCCCGGTTTTGACCTCAACTGGAATAATCATGCTCCCCTGCTGTATCAAAACATCGTGTATAATTTTTCTGGTATAACTCCGCAAACAGCTTCCTGACATCGTGGCCGGTTGTCGTGTCTGAGGGCATCGTCCCACATAGAGGCCCACAAACATCGTCCTACACCCTAAATAGGCGTTATCCTTTCGGCAAACTAGACCGAAGGAAACCCTATGCTAAGCGAACATGAATGGGTTTACGAACGCATACGACTCCACACACTTGTGAAGGTACATCCAGATTGGGGTGCTCGTCGCCTAGCACAAGCACTCGGTCATGATCCCAAATGGGTGGCGAAATGGAAATCCCGTATCCTCAGTTCGCCAAAACTCACACTTGAAGTCTTTCGCAGTCAATCCCGTGCGCCGAAACACGTCCCACGCCGTACCAGCTTGGAAGCGAAAGCTATTATCGGCGAACTGCGCAGGGAATTGTCGGAGCGTTATTATCGTCCGGCGGGAGCTCGTATCATCCAATATGGGACTGTACACCTAGCTTTGGTTTCGTATCTCCTTTGATCTGACGACCTACAACCGTGGACTATGATCGGCTGAGTAAGCAATCTGCTTATCTGCATCAATATTATCGCTGTTACCTTAATCATATTGTGTTCAAAATCTACCCGCGATTAAATAGTGTCACTGTAATACACCTAAAGATAAATAGGCTGTACGGTTCTAGGATACAAGAGCGAGTTAAGCTAAAGTGATTATCCTGGATCATATCTATATGAACGGTAGCCTATAAAAAGCAAAGGAACACTTACTATGCCAGATAAAAATCCCAAGAACCTCAAAAAAATTAAAGAACGTGCTGAAGAGAAGCATGAAGAAATTAAAGAATGGAAACATGAGACACCCGCTGAAAAGCAGGAAACTCATAAACATGAAGAAGAGAAAAAGAATCCTCAAGTCGAAGAAGCGTCATAGTGAGTGTATCGAAAAAGGCTATTGCTAAATACTTAGCAATAGCCTTTTAAGACTCTAGTAAATCTTGCTTATATCCTCCGCAAAATTGTTTACCGAGTCAGCCAATGGATGCTAGACAATCTTCGACTACCAAACGCCGCTTCTACTCCCGTTACATCGAAGCCGCACAACACACGGGGCATACCCTTTGGGATTGGGCCAACCAAGCGACGAAAGGCTATGTTGCTTACCTCGCTCAGGCATTAAAAAACTTCGTAACCAAGGG
This sequence comes from Anaerolineae bacterium, assembly GCA_013821665.1. Classification (GTDB taxonomy): domain Bacteria; phylum Chloroflexota; class Anaerolineae; order Aggregatilineales; family Phototrophicaceae; genus CFX2. The sequence goes on along the minus strand of JACDGI010000005.1, from coordinate 24,727 downwards.
GACCACAGAGGCAGTTGTATTCGGCTATTGGGCCATGTTTTCGCTCTTTCCGTTGGTGATGCTCGGCGTGGTTTTGGCGACACTGGCGCTTGGTCCAGCCAGTGCCAGAGTCCAAGTCTATCGCATGTTAAGTCAATACATTCCCGGTGGTGGCGACACCCTGATTCGTGAAAACATCGAGCAAGCCATTAACCAGCGCAGCTCGTTTGGGTTTGTTGGACTCATCACCTTGACTTATGGGGCGACGGGTTTGTTCAGGAACTTACAGGCTAATCTGCGTCGCATTTTCCGCGATAAAAAATCGCGGTCACTCCCTATTCAAATCCTGATTGGCGTGATTATGATGATTGGACTGGCTGTTTTGACAACAGCCTCCATCATCTTTTCAGCCATTTTCAGTGCCGTGCAAGGCGAACTGTTCCACCTGCCTCCCGTTTTGCTGGCAGTAGGAGGAGCCTTGATTCCGCTGGCAATTAATATGATTATGTTTGCATTGATGTTCAGGATGGTGCCGAGGACGAAAATCTCATGGCAGTCCATCCTGCCAGCAGCGCTGGTCGGTGCCTTTATCTGGGAAATGGGCAAGAACTTGTTCGGATTGTATGTGGCGAACTTGGCTAACTTTGGTGTTGTCTATGGGTCGCTGGGTACGGTGATTGGTTTATTAACTTGGACCTACCTCACGGGTTGCGTCGTTTCCTTATGTGCTGAGCTTGCTGTAGCCACCGAGGATTGGCGCACCGAGCAACCACCTGCCATTGCGGTTACCACGCCGGATCTCAACAAACCCGCGAACGAACTACCAGCTAGTGCTGAGGGGCAAGTCGTGAATATTGAAATGACAAATGACAGGCGTGCCAGTGATCCCGAAAGTGCTAAGCCGACTGTCGACGCAGTTCATGAGCCAAACGACTCGTGAGTGCGTTCGATCTCATGTAAAAAAGTGTATGCTTTCAGTATCGATTTTAGCTATTTCCTGGACAAAAGAACGAATAGAAAAGTAGGTAATTTCCTGTTAGAAATTACTACAGTAAATGATATTTTGTGTAGCGAAATACATCGATTTTTGGCCATAAAATAAGTCTTGTAAATGAGCCAAAACGCGATTAATCGTCGTCATGAAGATGTTCACCTCGCCGTAGCCGATCTAGTTTGTCCTGTATTCGCTTTTGAGCAACCTCGGTAGCATCTGCATCAAGCTGCACCTGAATGATCTTTCCATCCTCAATTTCGAGTTGAATATAGCTGCCTTCTTTTGCGCGTCGTGGAACTAGCTTTCGTGACACATTTCGCGGCTCACTCTCACCGTCCAGTTCAATTACTGCCCATTCACCTTCGAACCGATCAATCACACCTTTTAGAGTCTCTTTATCATTCATGGCAAACTCTCACAGGCTTCACCGTCGTGCTCCCCATCCAGATGATGTCGATCATGTTCTGGCCCTCCAGCAGCAATATAAAACGCTTGAGCCTCTGAATGGGTCGAAAAGGCACTGCAATTCCTATCTCTTCCCATCGGGTCATAAGGCAGACCAGCAAGCTGCCATGAACTCAGTGTCGTTGTGAGATCAAGTGTGGGTGAAGGTAAAGCAGTAGCTGCTACAGTCACATTCTCCGCGCCATGTGCGGTCAACACATTATAGGTCTTGCCATCAGTAGTGACAGTAATCGTACCGTATTTGTCCGTACCATAAATAGCTGCGCCAACAGCCGTTAGTCTCTTTATCGTTCCGCCGTTCGGATGCCCGTACTGATTGTTTACACCAGCGGAGTACACGGCCACTGCTGGATGAACGGCTTGTAGAAATGCCACCGAAGAGGATGTAGCTGACCCATGATGCCCAACCTTGAGGATGGTTGCAGTTAGTTGATCTGGTTTTGTTTTCAGTAGGATCGACTCCGTAGGAGCTTCAGCATCGCCCGTAAACAAGAATGAGATATTTCCATCTTGGAGTCTCAGCACCAGCGATGTGTCATTCAAGTTGTTATTGTCGGTTACACCATACAGTACATCAAAGGCCAGCGAACCGAAGGCAATACTTTGCCCAGTAGCTGCTTCATGATAAGGGATGCGACGAGCCGCGATGGTGTCGATAAATTGTTCAAATATGCTCGTGGTATTGGATGCGCCGGAAGTCCAGACAGCATCCACTGGCAACGTCTTTAAGACATCCACCAGACCGCCGACGTGATCGGCATGAGGATGCGTCAAAATAACACTGTTGATCCGGGTCACACCGATTGAGCGCAGGTAGGCAAGTGCCAGCCCATTTGGGTTGCCACCGTCGATTAGGGCAGTGCTGCCATCCGACGCACGTATAAAGATGCTATCGCCCTGCCCCACATCAATGAAATGGACTTCGAGTAAGCCATTGACAGGCTGAACGGCAGCAACCGGGATACTGATGCGTGTATCGGCTGTGACAGGTGCAAGCGGCTGGATCTGAGGCGAGGCTGTATTGCCTATGAGGTAATGCCCTGCCAAAAGGCCAACACACAGAATGATGAGATAGGTAAGGAAACGACGAAGGCGCATAGCAACGTCCAGCTAGTAGCTAGTAGCTAGTAAACAATGATACAAATCCACAACTAATGAATAAAGTCATAAGACCTATTTACACCATACGGCAGATTCGGCCTCTGGTAAAGCAAGGTAATATGAAAGTTATATTGTCAACTTGTGCCTTCAAGCGAAATTACCGTGACAAAATACTGATCGTTCATTAGCGTCATGCTTGGACGGCTTTCCCCATTTCAGAAACCACTATATGCTTTGAGCATTATTAGGTATCAATACAGTATTGAGTGAGATTAGCTATGGCTGACTTACGTTTTGGCGGTTCTGTCTGGTGTAATATCGACGTTGCCTTACGCAATCTGTGTGTAATCTACAGCCAAGAAATAGAATCGCTGGGACTGACGGTTATTGAGTGGTACATCTTGAGACTCTTATATGAACATGATAAGCAGATGGCAAGCCGGTTATCAAAAGGGGTAGAACGGGCAGCAACCTCGTTTACACCGCTTTTGGATAAGTTAGCAACTAACCAATTGATAGCAAGCAAGAGGATTAATCAAGAATATGGAAGTTTGGTAGGGAAATATGGGATGCTAGAAGGAAGGTTAGTTTTAGAAAGTCTATATATCTAATTCTTGGTAAACCAAAATTGGTCATAAGCAGCCGAAAGCGTTCGGGTATCAGCCGTTGCCACAAAAGTATTTCTATGGTGAAGTGCAATCGATTGTAAACCTGTCTTTTGCACCAGTTCAGGTGGAACAATCACAGTATACTCTTGCCAACCAGTAGCCATTTCAACTGTGGCAACATCTGTCCCATTTATACTAACTGTGACATTTTGTGCCCCTGCATCCTGGGGCAAAAATGTACGAAAATGAAGTTTGCGCTCATTCGCCTCGCCGCAGGTCATGATCTGTAACTGGGCATCTTGTGTAGACCAGCGGATCGTTTCTTCACCCCAATTTTCTTGTGCTTCCCACCCATTCCCTATTTGTCTTGTATCTTCTACTGCACCAACGTCAAGCTTATCAACTGGCGCAAAAAGTAACTTATATACCAATACTCTATTGATCTTAGTCGCATCTGCATCTTTGTGAATAAACTTCAAAACATTGCTGCCTGTCTTAGTCGTTACACAGACACTATCAGATTGTTTTTGTGGCGCGTTTTTCATGACAAATTGTCCGGTAGGCGTGTTGTTAAATTCGATATTCATGTTTCCGTTGTAGGTAGCACTCGACTCCATATAGATGCCGAGTCCTTGTGAATTGCTGCTAATAAAATGAAGTTCGCTGCTATCAGTTGTCATCCATCGAATAAACGATGCACCGTTATCTGGAATAAATGCCGCGTCTAGTCCACGAAAAATAGGAGCTGAGGGAATATCCGGTGTTAAAATATCCGCACGATAAAGTGCCTGATCATATTCATCCGGTTTTATTGCATAAGCGGTAACATACTTGAGACCCTTCATCAACGAACCGGCTGGCACAGTGATGAGAGTCTGGCCTAAACCAAGCGGTTTTAGATAATCCCGATTATCGACAACCACGATGTGGTCAGGCACAAAGTCGCTGTTCATCCATCGTTCCGGCTTGGGCACGGCATCATAATAGAGTGGGATACCGTCATTAATCACGCTTGGCGCTAAGTCCGAAAGCGAGAGGGCGAGTGTAAAAACAAGCGGCGATTTAGGATTTCCAAGCTCTAGGCCAATTTGGGACATCTTTTCTTGTTTAAGTCGTTCGACTACAGGCAATATAGTTTCAGGAAACGCGGCTTGCGTAAGCGGAACCGTATCCGGCAAAACGATACCACCCGTAATCGCCCACACCCGTAAGGGCAAGGTCAGTGCTTGGACGACCACCCACACCACCAGACCCATTTGCAGTAACCGGTTCAGCAAATTTGGAACCGAAAAATAATCGCGATAGAAGACAAAGGTGCCTAATATGACGAACGGTGCGCCCATTGCGAGACTTTTCCCCGCCACCCAATCATTGGCAATCAGGTACAGCAGAAATCCGCCGCCCCAATACACAGTGATCAATACCGCGATGAAGCGTGTTTCGGGCTGTGGTGAACGGCTCGTTAAACTTTTTAAGAGACCACTGCCCACGATGGTCGCAATCACAATAAACAAGCTCAGGAGCAGAGCTGCTTTGATAATCTCCGGTGAAATGGTGCCATTACTTTCAGAGGTCAGATTCCGCAATCCCCACAAACTAAAGAAGGGATTGCGGTCATAAAATAACCACGAGAAGTAGGAACCCGCCCAGCTTTGCGTATTCATGCCTTGAATAGCGAATTGCGACTGACTTTGGGCGAAGTTAAGAGTCGGTGCAAGCATCAGATTTAAAAAGAGCGCAACCATAATGAGGGTAACGCTGTGCAATCCAATAATTTTTAAAGTCGAACGTGATGGATTAGAGAGAAATTTCACCCCATAATACAGCGCAATCGCTGGGATGAGCAGCAAAGTAATCTCGGTGTAGAAGCAAAGCAACGCAGCTATAGTAAGAGCTAAAAACCATCGGTGACGGGAAAAGAGTGATTGTCTATTCTCACGCTCGAACTGTATGAATGCGAATATAAACAACAAACAAAGTGGTATTGAATAGATATGGCTGAGGGCATCAATATCGGATACAAAAACCGCCCAGAATCCCACCGAAGAAACCAGCATAAATGCTAACTGTTGCCACACTTTTAATCCTAATTGATATGCGAGCGCGGCAGCCACTGCTGCGGTGATCAGAAAACTTAATAGTTTGCCAAAGTAGTAGAGTTCAATTGGCTCTTGATGGAATAAGACGGCTTGCCATGCTAATAAATGCGATACAGATGGGCGCTGATTCGCTATACCAAATGTTGCGGCAATAAGAATGGTTGGATTATGCTGGACAATTTCCTCATAATGCACAGGATTGTTGACATAGCTGACAGGTAAATCTCGGTCAAAGAGCGCCATCAAAACATAATTGGTCGCGTCATAAGAATTGCCTTGGTAGTATTGAACCGCTGTGCCACCTGTGAGTGCTGGCAATATTAGGAGACAAAGAATTAAAATCCAGCCGAAAATTATTGTCACCAGTTTTAAGCGAGAAATACTACGAAGTGCATCCTGATATTGCAGTGGTCGCATTCGCCAGTCTAAAGCTAAAAGTGTGGTGCTTAATATAATGCCAACTATCATGACGGGTAATGCACTCTGTTGAATCGGCATACCTATTAAGAACAAGATGTATAGAAAAAAAGCAATAACAATCAGTCCAAGCACTGGTGCAAGCGATATGATTACGAGTATGCGACGTTTATAGGCACTGGATGTCAACACAAACGCAGGGCCAAATCCGACGACAGATAGCAGAATGAATGCTCCCAGCATAGCCAAGATTTTGATAACAAGCATATGAAATACAATTCTGAGAGATGGATTATCTAAATGAAACTGGACATTGGACAACGTTTAGAATACTTAAAATCACTAAATAAAAAGACGAGCCTTATCCGTCAACAGATTGGATTTATTTCTTAGGAGCGTACAAGCTGCTGATAAAGAGCAACTGTCTTGGCACATACATTATCCCACGAGAAATGACCTTCAATGGTTGCGCGTGCTTCAGCACCGATGTCTTCACGTCGCATAGGATCATCCAATAAAGCGACAATTTGTTGAGCCAGTGCGTGCGGTTGACCAGTTTTAACCAGCACAAAATTTTCCCCGTCGCGCAGCAACTTTGGCCCGTAAGTGTCACTATTGGCCGCCGCCATCACGACTTTGCCCATGCTCATAGCCTCTAACGAGGCAATCCCAAGTGATGTCTTAATAGGATCGTCCTGATTGAGCCAATGAGCTTCCAAATCAGCCAGTGCCAGATAAGCCGGAATATGTGCGTGTGGAACGGCTCCGGTGAAGATCACCGCGTGTTTAACACCCAACTCTTGAGCGAGCAAAGCTGGCGTTTTAGTCGCGACTGTTCCCACGATTAGCAGCACCGTATTAGGGTGTGTCGCCAGTACATCCGGCAGCGCGGCCACCAAATCTTTCCGGTTACGAATTTCATGGACATGACCTAGCGAGAGAATAACGCGCTTGTCCTGTAAATTATGTTGGCTACGCAACGTCTCGATCAATTGCTCATCTGGCTGTTGAATGGCGATGCCGTAGGGAATAATGATGCCGGGAAAAGCACCAAAGGCTTCTAACGCATACTGTTCAATATTGACATCGGGATGGATCAGCATGTCCGATTGGCGAATGACCCAACGGCGTAAAAAGAGGCGATCAATAGGTGACAAGATGGCATTATAAATAGGGTTACTGTGTTTGATGACCGTATGCAACGTGACAACCAACGGAATGCCGAACTGCTTTCGCATCCGCACCGCGCTAAAACTGAGGTCAAACATGTGGTTATGCAAATGCAGCACATCGGGCTTAAATTGCTCGACAATCGATGTAACCCGCCGCAGATTCGCCCGTGTATAGGTGTAAGATAACCAAGGGAAGTTCAAGGCGATACCCATTTTAGGCAAGCGTAGCGCGGGTAGCCGGTGAATTTCTACACCCTCTACCCCTTCGTATTCAGCACTCTCATGGTTGACCTGTGCCGTAATCAGGCACACTTGATGCCCACGTCGTACCAACTCGGACGCGAGAGCGGCTGATTGGGTCGCTGAACCGCTGACCACTGGCGGGAATAAATTACTGAACATGCAAATTCTCATAGTTGCTCCCGCCGGTCACGAATAACGTGCGCCGGTACACCGACCGCTACGCTATAATCCGGTAAGTCGTGTGTCACCACGGCTCCTGCGCCGACTTGTACACCACGGCCAATGGTCACGCCGGGTAAAATCGTTACATTAACACCAATATCCGAATCGTCACCAATGATCACCGGCGCAAACACAACGGTGCTATGCAAAATAGGCTTCTCGATGCCTTCCTCGGCATGGTATGACGTGATGATCTTCACCGCTGGTGCGATGCCCACGTTTTGACCGATAATTAAACCACCCGCGCTGTGAAAGAAACACTGCTGACCAATCCAGCTATTAGCACCGATCACCATACGATTCTGATAGTAACCTTTTAGAATACTGTTGTGACCGACATAAACGTAATCGCCAATTTCGATATTCTCGGCGTGAAAGACGAGTACACCAGCTTCAAACACAACCCCATCACCTAATCGGGCGAATGATGACAGATCGAATACTCCTGTCCCATGTGAGCGCAGCTTAGGCATAAGCATCAACCCAATCCGAAACTGCCTGAACCACTTCAATCTGTTCGGCATCCGTTAAATATTCATGTAGTGGCAACGCCAGCGACCGTGCAAAAACATCCTCACTCACCGGAAAGTCACCCAGTTTATAATGATAGCGTTCGCGAAAATAGGTGGTCATCGGCATGTGGTAAGTACCGATATTGGTCTGAATACCCTGTTGAGTCATAGCTGCGATCAGTTCAGGTCTGACGGCTGCAACTTCTGACGGTAACAGCACGATATATGACTGATACACCGAGCAACTGTCTGGCATAACCACGGGTGCTTGCAAGCGGGTGTCAGCCAATAATTGGTCATAACGCTCCGCCAAGCGACGCCGTGCCAAGATAATCCGTTCCAACTTGTTCATTTGTGTCAGCCCCAAGGCAGCCTGAAATTCCGTCATGCGGTAATTGAATCCCGGCATAATAAAGTCTGGCGAAGAGGCATCGGGGTCAGCCCCATGATTGCGCAAAGCTCGCAGATTGCGGGCCAGCGCTGCATCATTGGTGGTGATGACACCACCTTCTCCGGTTGTAATAGCCTTGCGCGGATGGAAACTGAAGCAGCCAGTCTTTGCCCATCCCCCGGCTTGCCGGTTATTCAGAGTCGCTCCTAATGCACAAGCTGCATCTTCGATTACAGGAATATCGTAGCGCTGTGCCAGTGCTATAATCCGGGGCATATCGGCCAACTGTCCAAAAGTATGAACTGGAATAATCGCTTTTGGTCGTTTACCCAAATCATTCATGGAGCGTTCCAGCGCGACCTCCAGTTGATCAGCATCCATATTAAAAGTCGCAGGATTGATATCTACGAAAATTGGTTCGGCACCACACAACGCAATCACGTTGGCCGTAGCAATCCAAGAATAAGTGGTCACGATCACACGGTCGCCGGGTACAATACCCAGTGCTAGGAGCGATAGATGCAGCGCAGCGGTAGCGTTACTAACGGCAATCGCATGTTCGCTACCGACCAGTTGGGCAATGCTTTTCTCAAATTGGGCGACATGTGAACCCTGCACCAGATAACCACTTAAAAGAACATCACGTACAGCCTGTAAATCATTCTCCTCAATCGAGGGAATGGCTAGACGGATCATGGTAGACCTACTTGCTGCCGGTAATAATCCGCGCTGCGGCGGATACCTTCTTCGAGGTCAATTTTCGCCTCAAAGCCCAGCATCTCGTAGGCTTTTTTAACCATCGGGATGCGAAGCTCGACATCCACATAATCTTTACGAGTAAATCGAATCGGCGACTTGGAATTGAGTACTCGCACGACCGTATTAGCTAAACCATAAATCGTCACGACTGCTTTTTGGTTGCCGATATTAAACGACTCACCAATCGCTTTGGGGTGCGCCATCGCCAGCAGGACACCATCCACCATATCATCAACATAACACCAAGCGCGAATTTGCGTGCCGTCACCATGAATATCAATTGGCTCGTCACGAACTGCCCGTTGGATAAAGGTACGTAACGCGCCTTCGCCAATCTGCCCTGCCCCATACACGTTAAAGGGACGCACTACCGTCGTTGGCAACCATTGTTCGTGGTAGTAGGCAATCGCTAAATGTTCTTCAGCTAATTTGCTAACGGCATATGTCCATCGTGCTTCACCAACTTCGCCCATCACTGTGTTGTCTGTTTCAGCAGATCGGAATGCCTGACGACCAAAAACCTCGCTGGTGGAAAAACACACTACCCGATCACAGCGCGGTAGTTGAGCTGCTGCTTCCAGCACATTAGCCGAACCAAGCATATTCACCCTCATGGTGGTCACAGGACTCTTGATAACCGTATCCACGCCAGCAATAGCCGCGCAATGCACGATAATATCGCTGCCTTCCATCGCCTGACGTAAGGTCGGAAAGTCCAAAATATCCCCATTAATCACTTTGAGATTGGGATGGTCACGGAACGGTTTGTTTTTCAACGAATCACGGGAGAGATTGTCGTAGATAACAATCCGGTTATCTTCTACCAACCGACCCGCGAGCGTCGAACCGATGAATCCCGCACCACCGGTAATAAATATCGTTTTATTTGAAATCGTCACAAAGATTTTCTCCAGATTATCTTATTGCAGCTTCTGCACAACCCATCGGTTGGTACCAATTTGAACACAAGCAGAAGTTAGTGGCGGCTGAGTTCTTAGTGGTTGAACATCATATACAAAATAATGGTCAAATTGGAATACTTGGTCTGCGTGAAGCCACGATGGTAATTGTTCTACATCGAGCCTCCTGCTCAGATTCCACAAATCAACCACCAAATAACGGAAGCCTGCCTGATAAAACAAGTTCCAGCTTTCTTCTGTAGAAGTACCCGTTGCAAGGCTAATTAGATCTTGTTTCCTTTGGATGCATTGCAGCAAATCTGACCTTAGCCAGTATCGGTCGATACTACTCATAAACACACGCTTACCTACCTCAACATTTTGGCTCATCCAATGTTCGATCTGACAGGACGACATATGAGCATCAATAACTCTCTCACATGGAGCATGTGTAGTTTCCAACGCATAATTAATATTTTCACTCGCGGAATTTAAAAATGTATTCGGATTGCCGAAGGTAATCAATACGGTGGCTAATGTAGCCACCGTAATCAGCATGTACACGACACGAAAGGTTATCAGATGTTCTATTACATAAGCTGCCCCAACAGAAATTGGCACTATCAGGATCAGTAGTGGCGGCATAATGTAGCGCGGTGCGAATACGCTTGGGCGTACAATAAGCCAGACAAGAACACCTACAAAGGCGGCAACCGAAACTACGGTTAGTTTGTTATTCCATCCTGCCCATATTGAACGAGGAATAAATAAGAGCAGTGGTAAAAAAGCCAATAGTAAAGGTGAAACTGTACCATACTGTGCGGCAAATCCCCCAAAAACGAATGCAAAAGGATAACTCATCATAATCCGTTCGGTGGTTATCGGGGAGAACCAGCTTTGATCGGTAATAGCTTGTCCACTGGATGAAATGAAAGGTGCTAATGGTTCGCCAAAAAGAGCTGCATTTTTAATCATGTTAGGAATGAAGGGCAGAGCGACACAAAAACCAAAGATCACGAGTGCCAGTAGCACACCACGCCAGCGTAAACGCAGTGGTGCAACCGATTGGTTATAAAGATAAGCGCCATAAATCACAATCAAAAAAATGGAGATCGGCAATACTACTAGATATGACAATTTGGCGATAACTGAAAAGCCTGTGAATAAGCCACATAAAGCGACTGCGCCCCAGCCTTCGTCAGTTTTACATCCCCAATAAAACGCGGCCAACCCCATCCCCGCTCCAAACAAGTCGACTTTGCCATCCCACATGACATTCGTAAAAGCACTAGATGTGATAACCGCCACAAATATGATAATTTGACCCTTAGCGGACAGTCCAATCCCCCGTCCAACGCCGATCAGCATTGCGATTCCCGCTAATGCGATGGGAAGTACAAATAATTTGGCCGCCATTTCTCCGCTGAACGCAAGTAAAGCTGCATAGTGGAACTCACCTTGTAACCCGATAGCAGTAAAGCTTTCATAACCGGGGAGAGGGAGCGACTGAATTTGCTGGGTATTAGCAATCAATTTGGGTAGCACCATATAAAAGCTGGCAGCATCACCTACAGGAGGGAGGAACATTTGCAGTGTGAAGTAAACTAAGAGTATTAGTGAAAGGATAATAATCGCCTTCCACTCTAAGCGCTCTCTACGAAATGCAACCATCGTATTCTTTACAGTGGATACCAAAGTGATGCGCAGAACTCCATTAAACACCAAGATTCCCGCCCAACCCAACGATAGCATCAAACCAATTATTATCGGGGTAAATATGCCAAGCAAGGAGATAAACTCCAAGAGTGCCGCTACTATTCCCTGTCCTAAAAGGAAGGCTGTAACCCAATAGCCGAACGACTGGTTCGACTTTCGTAAAGGGAGAATTTGAAGTACCCATACTCCGTAACCAGCGCATCCCAGACTGTAAAGCAAAACGAGGAGCATGATGCCAAGCAAATTGAACATAAAATCAAACTAGCTCAAATAAGGTACGATGAAAAAGGTTTGTAGGAAATGCTGAATGCTATTCAACGTAGATAAAACATCCGGCCAGACTGGACTGTTAATCCAGAAAATTAGTACAATACTACCCATCCATAACGTCAGTAGGATGATCTGCGTACGCCGTGAGGCGAAGAGACTCTGGATTTGAGAGGATAACCACGGGATTTGTCCCCAGTAACCTATTGCCACAAGTAGTATCAGCACATACAGCAACCGGAAATGAAATTTTGAATCCGTAGTGATAAGCCAACCCAGTGTGGGTAGTACATATTCGCGCGTTTCCCCGGTTAAGAAGTGAACTTGTAATGTTGGTGTAATGTGCAAATCGCCATTCGCGCACCAATTTTGGGTTCCTTCCCCCACTACACCTTTGCCATCCAAATATACTTCGCGAATATGGTCTACTGACCAACTAAGGTCAACGCACTCATTCAATCCAATGAGGTGACTAATCCCAGTTGAGAAGCGGACTTGAGCATCATTTAATTGATCATTGATGAAGGTTCGGGGGTTTAATATCGGCCAGATAAGGAATACAGATGTGAGCAATAGAAATCCGATAGTAAGGAACCGTCGATAACGCAAAAGTGTGCATCCGATTTGATAACGTGTTTCAAGTTTTAAAGATAACGATTCTGCTTAAAGTCATTGCAGGGGTATTCTAGCTAAATTTATAGATTAATGCTATTAGCGAGGCATTGGGTATTGAATGGGATTGGTATCCTACATGAAAAAATGTACATCTCGACTGAACGAAATAATGCCTAAGTGATTTTCAATTGTTCAACAGGATAATAATGTTGATTTTGGGAGACACGATACACCGCAGGCAATACGATCAAAGCTTGGATCGTGACTGCTAAAAACCACCCGATACTCAATCCTGTTAGGCCATTGATTAACCCGCCAATTGCCGCCAACGCAAGTTCCAACGCGCAGCCAAACAGCATGAGGGTCGTCGCCCGTTTTGTCTGCCGATAAGCCCGAACGATCGCCACATAATGAGCGCGAATAATCCACGGGAAGATACCGAGGCATAAAATGCGAAGTGTCCATTGGGCAGATGTCGCATAATCTGCACCGAATAAGTTCAATATGGGGTAAGCTCCTAGCCATATGACAATATTCGCAGCCACGCCCACCAGAAATGAGATCCGCAGCGTAAAGGGCGTTTTGTTGAGCATGACTTCGGGATCAGCCGAGCCTAGCGCATATAACATAACCGTCAAATTGGTTGGGATCGCAAATAGAACACTAGCGATTAACCAAGCGATATAAAATTTGGCATTGGTACTGGCCGAAAGCACTACTGTGACGAGTAAAGGCATCGAAAACGCCGAAATTTGCAGCGAAAGGTCTAATACATGGTGTTGTAAGGCTATCCTCCCGAATTGGCGGATGAATACCCCGTCCAACTTATGGAAGATTCGCTTATGTTGGGCAATAAATATTCCGGCTAACACCAGCACCGAAATCACATTACCCAGTAACCAAGTGCCGTAAATATCCATTCCAGTAGCGGCAGCTACCAATCGCGCTACAACTGGAAGCAGCAGGAGTTTTGTCAGCGAAAAAACCACATTCCGCCACAGTTGCAGTTCACCCTGTAGCAGCCCGATGACCGCTTGATCAAATACCAGTGTGACCGCCGTCAGTAAAACGCCAATGGCGAAGATCCCAATAGCAAAGCCATCTGCCGCTAGTGATTGTAAATCTTTCGAAAATAGCGGAGCCGCCCATGCAAACAGGATGCCCAAAATGGTCGAAACGCTCGCTACGATCACTAGCGCACTCATAACCATCGAACCAGCGTTGGCGCGTTGGCGGGGAAGTTCTCCCACTAACAGAGTGCCGAAGCCCAATTTACCTATGATCCCTAGCAGGGTCATAGCAGCGATAGCCGCTGATGCCACACCCACCGCCTGTGTGCTAAACGTTTTGGCAGCAAGCCACCAATAAACAAATCCCAACCCTGATGTCACCACGGTGGTAATGACAAGCGAACTGGTGTTGGTCAGCAAAATTCGATTATTTTTGACCCAGCGATTCAACCAAGAATTTGTCACAGCATATCCCGAAAATGATAGGGAACGATCAGCGTTTGATTCTTATTTAAGACGATTGTCACGATAGCCAACCCCATAGTATTGGAAACCGTGCCTAGTGATCTCATAAGGATCAAAATAATGCCGACCATCAACCAGAATCGGTTGCACCATATGCTGACGAATATCGTCCCAATCGAGGTTGCGATATACCGAATGTCCGGCCATCAGCACTAGGGCATGGGCACCCTGTACAACTTCTTTGAGCGGTCGCTGGTAAGCACGCACATAAGGATCATGAATGATCGGAACCGCACCGCGCCGCTGTAACTCGTCTACGAAATACGTCGTCGGGCTGTCACGGTCATCATCCGTATCCTCCCTGAAGGCATAACCTAAAACGCCGATGCGTGCCGCACTCAGTTCAATGCCGTTGGCTGCCAAAGCCCGCTCGACCAAAGTAACCATATGATAAGGCATATGGTTATTCACTGCCCTCGCCGCTTGAATCAGATTGGCTTCATAATGTTCGCGCACATTGGCGATCAATAGCCAAGGATCTTTCGGAATACAATGTCCGCCCACACCCGCTCCCGGCATATGGACTGACCGACCGGGCGACTTATTGACGAACTCGCGCACACTGTAAACATCTGCACCTAGGTTTTCGCAAATCATCGCCAATTCGTTCGCGAAGGCGATTTGGACATCGCGGTAGGCATTTTCAGCCGTTTTGACGATTTCAGCCGTCAGCAAATCACAGCCATCCAGATCCGCACATACGAAAGTGCCGTACAGTTTTTTCATCACGTCAACGATTTCGGGTGTCTGGCCGCCCACCGTCCGGCTGACATGAACAAGATTATGCAGCAACTTTCCCGGCGTGACGCGCTCAGGACAGTGCCCAAATAACAAATGACCTACCGCATTACCGACGATTTGTTTCAAAGTCGCCATAACAACTGATGTCATTGTACCCGGCGCAATTGTCGATTCAACGATAACCAGCAGATCATCGCTACGATTCATCATCACCTGCCCCAGCGAAGTCAGCGCCCCGTTCAAGGCGCGATAGGTTGGGTAGTGGGATAAAGGATCAACCGGCGTATCCACGCAGATGACCACCACATCGATTGAATTCAATACCTGATAATCGGTACTCGCACGCAACTTGCCGCTTTTGGTGACAGCAGCCACCAGTTCAATCATGCCGGGTTCTTCTCCACCGATGGGCAACCCACCTTTATTGACCGCATCGACACGCTTCTCATCAATATCGACAGCCAGTACTTGAAAGCCCTGCTTTGCCATCATACTTGCTAAAGAAAAACCCACATAACCCAGACCGATAACGCCTATTTGTAAGCTGCGATCTTCAATTCGTGGGATAAAATCAAGGATTTTCATAGATGAGTTGGATTCCTAATGAATATATCGAAGTCAAAATGTGGCCCGGAAAAGACGCTAAATTATATCTGGAATTCGGCGAAAGAATACGCCTATAGCACTAGAATATGTCAAGTTAAAGGTAAACCATAGAAGGTTTGACCGTTAGATTTCGGAAAGGCTACTATATTACTACGCTGTGTTCTAGCTGATAATCTTTGAATATCAAGCATAGTGTTTTAAGTCACTAGAGCTATACCAATTTAGCCGGTTGAATTTCGCCCATTGGCCGACTTTTTCCACCTGCCCCTACCCTGCTTGTCTGACGAGATTCTGTGTGTGCCAGCTATCGGCAAGGTCATAACCTTGCTATAAACCTAATTATTCGTGAACAAATGCAGTCTTTACGATTAACCTCTATGTTTCAGGCTGACTATGTTGATATATAAGCTCAACATGGAGACCTCAACTTATGCGTAAACTATTTCTCTTAATCCTGCCGTTTTTCTTATTTATGCTGGTCATTCCAGTAAGCGCCCAGCAAGGCATAACATACTATGTGAATGTGAAAGCCGCTAAAGTGCGGGCCGAATCCTCGTCCACCGCCAAACTTGTGACCACTTTGGGTCGAGGTAAAGCTGTAGTCGTTCTGGATGTCGTGGCAGGTGAATTGGTCGGGCATGTCGATACATGGTACAAGGTCAATATCAGTGGCAAAGATGGCTATATTCTCAGTTCGCTGCTGACCGATCACAAGCCCGTAGTCATTACCAGTGGAACTGGTGGCAGCTCCGGTACCACTACTCACACGGTTACAGTTACTGCCACCCCTATCCCGGCTTCTTCGAATGCTGTAATGGCAGGCAATGGTGCGACTGCACTCTGTAATGACGGCACTTACTCCTACGCGGCGCACCATCAAGGTGCTTGTTCGCATCATAAGGGTGTATCGGTTTGGTATAAATAGCACCAACATATTGAGTAATAAAAAGCCCTGACTGATCAGGGCTTTTTTTGCATACATTTACTGATTATTACTGACCTCGAAACTCATCCACCCAGACAAATGTTTTCTGGATACACGCTCTCGCATAATTTCACTCCGATTACTAGAAACAAAGCCTTAGTTAGTTTATGGAATAATCGTTAGTATTTGTTCATTAAGAAGGACGCACTTTTCAACGATTAAATTCGTGACTGCCCCCTGTCGTTGCACCTTCCCCTTAGCCAGCAGTAGGGATGTACCTTGAATAATATGCCGGAACTGAGCATAGACTTTGGGCTTCAAAATCAAATTGATAAATCCACGCTCATCGCGCAAAGTAATGAAATGAAAACCTTTAGCTGTGGGTGGTGATTGATGAACAACAATCTGCCCAGCTACCCAAACACGTCTGCCTTCTGGATACCGATTCAGTCGCTGACTAGTCAATGTACCGTGTTTGTTCAGCAGCGTTCGGTAAAAAGCCATCGGATGGGGGCCAGTAGATACATGTGTTACGCGATATTCCATTTGCGCTTTTTCAGCCGTTGTAAGTTGAGGTAAACCAGTTGGTTTTGTTTGTCTGCGTAGTGCAAGTTTATCCGGTTTATCTAGCAGCCCTAACGCCCACAGCAAGTCGCGGCGGGATTGATCCCAAGCATCCATTGCACCTGCCGCGATTAGATTTTCATTCACCTGACGTGAGAGTTGGACACGCCTATAGTAGTCCTCTAAATTGACAAATGGCTGCTGTTCACGGGCTTGGATAATCTGGTCGGCATCCGCTTCACCAAGCTGCTGAACATAATTAAAACCGAGTTGTATGCCCTCCCATTTTACCGTGCAACGATACTCGCTTTTGTTAATATCGACCCCATAAATGGGTATATTATGCTGCCGCGCATCCTCGACCAGAATAGCTGGTGTCCAGAAGCCCATCGGCTGGTTATTCAGTAACGCAATGTAAAAGGCTTGCGGGTGATAGCGTTTGAGCCACGCCACATAATAAACCAAGGTCGCAAATGAAGCGGCATGGGCCTCGGAAAAACTGTAATGACCAAAAGCTCGCAACATATCAAAAACGGTCTCAGCAGTTTCAATGTCAACGCCTTTAGCCACAGCCCCTTCAATAAAGGCTTGGTGCAAACTCTCAATCTTTTTATGAGCATCTTTCGCACCAAAAGCGCGACGGAGCAATTCGCCTTGGCCGGGTGTAAAACTAGCAAAATCATGCGCGATCCTGATGCAGTCTTCTTGAAAAATAAGGACTCCCAGTGTCTTTTTCAACGGCCCTTCTAGTAAGGGATGAAAGTAAATGACAGGTTTGACACCTTCGCTGCGGAACACATACTCTTTCGCCATGCCTCCCCCGACTGGGCCGGGGCGAATAATGCTGATACAGATCTTCAATGTATCCAAATCACGGGGTTTCAGACGTGGCAAGATTTGCGCTTGGGCGCGGCTCTCCACTTGAAATATGCCAACCGTATCGCCTACACAAATCATGTCGTAGACTAACGGATCATCAAAATTCAGAGTGGATAGAACGGGTCTATGTCCTGTCCTTTGTTCAATGATTTTCAGAGCATCTGTAATTGCAGTAAGGGTCATCAATCCCAGAATATCGACTTTCACCATGCCCACATCGGCTAAACCATCTTTGTCCCACTGCACGACATAACGATCTATCATTCTGGCAGGTTCAGTGGGAACTCGATCACTAATGAGTGCGCCAGTGATGACCATACCCCCATTATGGATTCCTAAATAGTGGAGAGCGCCTTCAACTTGTTCACATAAATCGAGTATGTGCTGCCACGTTTGGCTTCCAATCCGATTGCCAATCGCTTCCTGTAAGCTTGCCGACTCCCGAAGTATATCCGCATGGTATGTATCTAAAGTTGAAGTGATATGCCCCAGCAAGTCGATGGGTAGCCCCAACGCCTTCCCAATATCTCGAATGGCACTTTTTGCATGAAAAGTAACGAAGGTGCAAGCCATTGCCGCATAATCCAGACCATATCGTTGATAAACATATTGGATAACCTCCTCGCGTCGATCCCCATCAAAATCAATATCTATATCCGGTACAACCTGCCGTTCGCTGGATAAAAAACGTTCAAACACCAGATCGTGAGCCAGCGGGTTTACGGGCGATATGCCCAGAAGATAGGCAACTAGCGAATTGGCCGCTGAACCCCGCCCCTGACACATGATGTCTTGCTCACGAGCGAAACGCACAATATCCCAGACGATTAGAAAGTAATTCGATAACCCACTTTCACGAATAACCCGTAATTCGTAGTCGATTTGGTCGTAGGCGTTGGTCGGTAACTGAAGATGAGCCGCCTGAGTGACACAAAGTTGTCGTAAATATTCATCGGCACTCATCTGCTCGGGTGTCGGGAATATAGGCAGCTCTTGAAGACCATTGGGCAGTTCAAAATTGCATTGTTCAGCGATGGAGCGTGTGTTACTTAACGCATGAGGATATGCCCGAAAAAGAGGCGCTAAATCTTCCCCTGCCTTCAGATAATACTCTGAATTTGAATTAAGCTGGGTGGCTTCATCAAGGGTGGTTTTGTAGTGTATGCAGCGCAGTACATCGTGCAACTTGTGACGGTCTCGCACAGCGTAGTGGACATTATTGGTTGCAACGACCCCTATCCCAATTTGTCCAGCCAAATCAACCAGATCGGCGACAAGCTGGTTATCTTTGGGGTGTAAATGATGCTGTAACTCAAACCAAAAGTGATCCTTACCGAATAACCTTATGAACTCATTGGCTGCGCTAACAGCCGCTTGATAATTTCCATGCAATACCGCCGATGAGATACGTCCTAATTGGCCGCCAGATAACGCGATTAATCCATCGGTATGCCCTTCCAAACCGCCTTCTGGAAGCAGCGATTCGCCCTTGGGAGCGTTGTGTTGGGCGACTGAAATCATGGCAGACAGGTTACGCCAACCCTGCTCATTCTTGACCAGCAGAGTTAGACAACTGTGATCATGCAGAGTGAGTTCCGCACCAAGAATAGGTTTGATACCTGCTTTTTGAGCAATACGAACAAAATGGGGTGCATCATAGACGACGTTATCATTGACCAATCCTAAACAAGTCATATGGAGTTCGACCGCACGTTTGACCAAATCTTCTGCTGAAGAGGAGGCATTTAAAATACTGCGATTGGAGCGTGCGTGGAGTTCGATGTAATCAATCATGCTTAGTCATAGCTAATTTGCAAATACCACAAATCGGTTATCAAATCCTGATAGATGGTGAGCATTAGCCCACTTGTGGTCTCAACTCTGAAATAATCCCGCCAAATTGGATCGCGCCACCACAGATAATCAATTCGCCAATGGTTAGCAACCTTTTTCACCTGATGCTTGCGTTTTTTCCATGTAAATTCTTGAGGAGCAGCGGCATTGAACAGTCCCACCTCAATCGGGATACTTTCCCCAAATAAACGAGTCATGCGGCCTCAACCAATGCTAAATGGAATTGCAGTTCAGGCAGTCCCGATGGATGACCATGTATCTCCACCCGATAAAAACAATCATCATAGCGATCAGACATTTGGATCAGTACATTCTCCAAGTCTTCTGTTTGCGGCTGGTCAAACAATGAAAGCTGGCGCGGCTGAATCGGAGCAAGTTTATCGACCCGGAGTGCGATTTCTGTAATGGGATGGTAGATACGAAAACGATCTAACAGCGGTTGAACTGTCCGGTAGAGATGCCCTTTGCTGCTAAGGGGTTCATGCAGCAACCGTTCGTTTTCTTGTTCGGTGTGGTTGTCGAGATGCAAACTTAACAATAACTTTTCACAGGCCAGCCCTTCACTTAGGAGCTGCTCACTGATCTCGTTCACTAATGTCGCTAAAACAGATTCCAAAATCAGCCGGTCTACCAAGGGCGGATCAAACTGACGTGATACTGTTTTATGCACTGGGGCAACATATTTTGTAACATGGCGATTATCTTCTCCCAATGCTAGGCGATATATTTGTCCGCCAACCTTTCCAAATTGCTCAATTACGGCATCTCGCGGCACATTGAGGACTTGCCCGATATGACGCAGACCAAACAACTCAAGACGGCGGGCATTTTCAGTATCTAAGGGTAAATAGGCCGTCGAAATGGGTGCAAGAAACGCCGCTTCCTCCCCTTTTTTAATCAATTTGGTTTCACCAGATGGCACGTTTGCAGCGGCAACATAAGCCGTAAACTTTCCACTTGCCAAGCCTATGGATGACTTTAGCCCTTGCTCAAGTAGGCGCTCGATGATCTGTTGGGCGATACACTCCCCTTCCTTGGGCAGCATCTTGCCGAGGTCAATATAAATAATTGCTGTTTGGGCTGAATTGTGTTTAGCTTGAATCCACTGACTGTAATCGCTGAGTGTCTGTAACAGACTTTCAAGTGCGTGACGTGTCTGGCTGGGAGCAGCAATCTCGAATGCAGCTTCAGGGCAAAGCGCACGGGCGCGGCTGAGAGACATACCCGACTTTACGCCCATTTGTATTGCTAGTTCACAGGCAGCATAGACCGTGCCACGTCTGCCTTTATATTGGGCCAGAATAAACGGTTTATAGGCGGAATCCGGGTATGATGGACGTGCTACAGTGACAGCAAAATAAGGTATTCGGAGGCAGGCAATCATAGTACCTTCCCATCCAAATCCACATGAATATCAATAGTTACACGCTTACCTGATCCATAATGACGACCGCCGACTATAACACTTGACCGATAACCTGAAATGTCATCTAGCTACCGGACACTAAACAAAGGTTTGAAGGTTGGATAAGAGGGATGGGGTCAGAGAGGGCTAAGCAGCGCTCAACAAAGTCCCAGCCCCAGCGAAAGATGCTTAAGTCGTGACGGTCATGGCGATCGACTAAATCAACCAGATGACGGATTTCGACCTGACGACCGACCGCCAAAAGCCAGAGGTATAACAAGCAAACAATTAGAGTCAAACGGCCTAGACGCAGGAAGGAGCGCAAATGACTGCTTTCCAAATCGAAGCCATGCCCCTTCAAATCAGCAAACATTTGTTCAATCCACATGCGGCGGCGATACAAGCGGACTGCTGCCCGAACGGTGCGTTGGTTGGTTGCCAGAAACCAGGGTTGTTTCTCGCCTTTGCGCCAATAGACGACCACATGGGTCAGTTGGTCATGGACTTGGGTCAACCATGTCCAACCGAGCCAGCGACAACCGGGAGCGTCCAAGAGACTGTCGAGGCGTTGCCATTGACCGTTGCCCTGCCACCATAGGAGGTGGTCAGCGGGTTGACGTAGGGCATAATCCCAACCCCAATCCTGTAATTGGGCAATCAGGAGGGGTCGTCCGAATTCACTATCACCGACTAAGGAGGTTCGTACACCGATGGGCAGCAATTTGCGAACATAGTTCAGTAGTGCTATTTGGACACAAGTGGTGGTGTGTCCTCGGGTTCCAATCGCCCACATCCAAGCGATGGGCAGACTGCGTCGTCGATAGGCTACACTCACCATCACCAAGCGAAAGCCAAAGGCGATTTTGGTACTGTCGATAATCAGATGAACTGCGCCACCACTGGCGGCTGACAATAAGGTGAAACGAGCAAACGGGTCATACCACGCTCGCACTTGCACCAACGGATTATCCAAAAAGCGTCGAAAGCGCTTAACGCTGCTCAACTTCTTGGCCCGTGAAGGCATTTTCCGGGCAATATGATCCAGTTGTACACTCCGTGCGAGGAACAATCCCCGCATCATGAACAACAGATTGGCGAGGCGCGTGTCGCAGCTATCTGGTAAGGTTTGCATGATGAAGCTGTGAAGGCTACTATACAGTTGAGGAAGGCCGATGGATGTCATGGCTATTTCTCGCTTGGTTGTTTGTTGGTAACTTCAACCTTAGCGAGTTTTCCCTCTCTTTCCAACCCCTTCCTCCTCGCTCTTTTGTTCAGTGTCCGGTAGCTAGAAATGTCATCACGCTTGAGTATCCATTCATCTCGTTGAACAAGTAGTCGAAGTGCAGCCGAACTATTTCCTAATATCGTCTGCGTATTCACACCATCGCCAGCCAGCTTTAATAACAATATGGCACAACCGAAACGGGATAGCTGCGTCGCTAATCGTCGTATATCACGAAGATTAGGTTGGGTTTCCCCCAAATCCAACACTATTACGCCTACACTGCCCTGCTGAATGAGATCACGGGCAATATCCAGTGCAGCGATTTCGGTATCTGGACGCGCTAAAAAGAGCAGCTTGTTGTCGATACCACACATCGTTGCGTAAACCGGGTTATACGTGGCTTCCAAATCGACATAGATGCCATATTGTTTTTGCTGCTGGGCAGCAGCAACTACGTTATAAACCAAAGTGGTCGCGCCGGATGTCATTTTGCCAACCACTTCAGTGGTTTGACCGCGTGGTATGCCCTGCGTTCCCAACACAGCATCTAATATCTCGAAGCCTGTCAATAAACCGGGTAATGCAGTTCGAACGGCAAGCCTACTGAGTGGCTGTAACGCAGCAGCTCCCCAACGCTGCTGGATACTAGCGATCATGGCTTCTAGCCGATCATTCCTTTGTTGATCCAAATTGCACCCAACGTCAATCATGTAAATAACAAAAATCAAACGAAGTGTTATACAGCATAAAACGCCTGTTCGATTTTGGATATAGAACAATGGTTTGAAATTGGTTAGAAGATGGGGCGAAAAATGAAACTATTGTTCTGTAATTTTGATGTCCGGCGGAAGTCTCTCGTATAGCCGCCGACTGTTAGTTTTGAGCCAGTTGGCATAGTAGTTGCCCATTGCACGATACAATGTGTTGGACGATAAATTGACTAAGAGGCGAAGATGATTATTCCAGAACATATCATGCAAGGGGTTGCAGCACTCGTACTGCAAGAAGGCAGAGAGGTATTCACTCGCGCCGAAATTAGGAAACATCTTAGCATTGAAGAAGGAAAATGGAACGCCAGCTACAATCCGACTTTTCAGGGGATGCGATTAGATCAACCCGGTGGTGCGCCCAATGTAAATCAAAGGTTTAGAAATGTTTTTCGGCAAGTGAAACATGGCGAACATACTTTAACAGAATATGGCAAGCAGCTAATTCAAGAATTCATAGACTAGGATTATGCTACAAATCACGATTTCAATCTGGCAACCGGAGATCTAGCGTTTTTAATAGTCTATATTGAAACTGTGAACAGACAAAATTTCCAGAATCGTTCTGGGAAAATCAATAAAAGGAGTCATAGTCTTAAAAGGATTCTGGTTCATCTTCGTCATTCTTAGTTTTTAGCATTTCCTCGATCCGCCCTTCTAGCTTGCCAATTTCACGCTCTAAACGACGAAGTTCCGATTGAGCTTTTTCGTTATCTTTTCTGCGCTCATTTCTTTCTTGTTCAAGTTCATGAACAAGTAGACTTGCTCTTTCAAGAGCAGAATCGCGTTCTTGTAGAACTTGAGCGAGCTGAGTAGCCTGTTCCGCCATCGGGATAGGAATGACTCTAGTATCAGTGATGAGAGCATTCTTCGGAAATTCTCGAAAGCGAAAACCCTCTAACACCAATTTGGCAATTTCCTGCCAATTGTTGTTTCCATTTGATCGAAGTTCTCGGATGCTATTGAGAATAATGGCATCTTCTTCGTTATAGATTCGTTGAATAGAACCGGCTGTACCTCTAGCTTCCCGGCTAAATAAATGATTTATTTCTGGTGTCTTCATCCAATTCAGCAGTGTTTGGTCAGCTACACCCAACAATTTTGCCAATTCTCCAGAGCGCATTTGCCAATCCTTTAAACATTTGGCGCATTTTATTGCACATTATCCCACTAGCTACTATAATGCCAATTGGCAATAAAAACAACCAAATCACACCTAAGTGCGACACGCATTAGAGTTACAGCATTTTCGGAGGACACAATGGCAGCTAAGAAAAAATCGACAGCGAAGCGTAAACCAGTTCCGAGACATACTCGTAAGTATCAATTCCGCGATGAGCATCCAATGGATAATCATGTTGAGAATGTACTGAATTACTGGAAACATGGAAAACAAGAGATTACTAATCTTCGCAAAGCCGTTGCACTCTATTATGCTTTAGAGCAAGGCAATTTATCTGAATTATTCGATTTTTTTCCTCAATATAAGGCACAATTTGCACCTGATACTGCTGGTGCTATTGAACAGTTTATGGATATTCTCAGAAAACAATCTGCTAATAATGGGGCAGGGCAGTCGCATCAGCTTCCAGCGAATCCGCCACCCAAGAGCTTAGCTCCGGTCGTCAAGCAAAGTGTATCTTCGGTTTCAGCCGATGACATCGCCGATAATTTCCTGAGTATGTTCCAATGAGAATCGAAAACCCCGTTGGTGGTCAACGGGGCTTCTAATCAGGCTAATTGAGGTATGTATGAATCTTCTAGATC
>JACDGI010000297.1:3280-9195 GCA_013821665.1 Anaerolineae bacterium | reverse complement strand
GTATGAGGATGTGCCACCGGTGCTGGAAGCAAGTTCATCCAGAAACTCATCATTCCATTCTTGGCCTAAGCCCATTGCACTTATTGAAATGCCCAGTCCCGATGCTTCACGGGCTAAGTCCAGACACTTCTCCTGATCTCCAAATGTATTTCCGTCTGTCAATAAAACGATATGGTTCACTAACTTAGGACCTAGATAACGTTTGGTCTGCTCAAGACCTTTTGAAAGGCCGTTGAATATTTCTGTGCCGCCGGAGGCAGCCATCATACTGATTTTGGCTTTAAGATTTTGCTTATTGGTTACAGGGGTCGCGGCAATAATAACTTCAGCACGATCATTAAAAGCAACAACTGAAAGAATATCTTGCTCACTGAGTTGATCAATAATTTGATGGGCAGCGACCTTAACCTTATCCATGCGAGTGCCGTTCATGGAATTGCTGTGATCGAGTACCAGCGTCAAATTCAGACGTGATTCTCGCTTTGTTTGATCTTGATCACGGGCGCGTGCATCTGGCAATACTTCGGCCAGAAGATAAATGACTTGCGGCTCCTTAAGCGGCATAATCGAGCGCTTGCTGGGTGTTACACGAAGGTTGAAGATGAATCCACTATCAGTACCACGCCGGTTATATTGAGAATCATATTCACGCCGACGTATAGGGTCAAGCAACAATTCATAGGATGTGGTGACATCCTGAAATTGTGCCGTCGCACCTAAACTATCATGGTTAACATCTGGATGTAGCCGACGGGCAATACGACGATAGGCCGACTTGATCTCTTCAGCCGATGCGTCCCGCGATATACCCAAAGTTATGTAGGGATCAATATTAAGTGACATGTTTTTAACTTTGCGGATTATCCATTAATGAGCCGGAATTCTGAGTAATATCACCGTAATATTGTCTGATCCGCCGTGTGCGTTGGCGAGTGCCACCAGTTTATCACAGGCTTCTTGGGGATTCGAATGCTTGCTAATGATGTCCGCTATCTCTTCATCACTTACCAGATTCCATAAACCGTCGCTGCAAAGCATCAATTTTGCATTGGGAGGCAAACGACGTGTTAGCGCATCAACTTCAAGCGTTTCGCTTTGCCCTAGAGCGCGATACAGCACATTCTTTTGCGCGTGTACACTCGCTTCTTCGCGTGTTAAAAGGTTAAGCTCCACATAGCGCTGCACTAACGAATGGTCGCGCGTTATTTGCTCGATATTGTCTTTTGTGACCAGATAAATCCGGCTGTCGCCAACATGCGCCACA
Source organism: Anaerolineae bacterium (assembly GCA_013821665.1). GTDB lineage: Bacteria > Chloroflexota > Anaerolineae > Aggregatilineales > Phototrophicaceae > CFX2. The sequence goes on along the minus strand of JACDGI010000297.1, from coordinate 7,931 downwards.
TAGGCAAGGTCTCCAATGACTGCAACCGCCGTGAGTGTCGTGCCGCCATCCGGTACTTTTGTGATAATGTCAGCATTCGCTTTTTGAACTGCTGCAATCATCGATTCGGTAACGGGTACGCGCTCAGTATCGTCGTCGCTGTTGAGCATGGGCAAAAAGATATGGTGGGTGATATATGAGGCAACCATACTGGCGGTGATGGCAGATGCCTTCTCACCATCATGATGCCCGCCCATTCCGTCTGCCACGACAAAAAGGCCAAAATCGGGGCGTTGATGCGCACTGCGACTGGTAGAGACAAAGGAGAAAACTGCATCCTGATTGTTGGTACGCACCATGCCTACATCGGTCGCTTGACCGAATAGAAGATGCTCATTACTGGAGGAGATAACGGTTTCCGGGGGCAGAGGACGTGTAATGCCATCGCCAATATTCATCGGCGGCGGTATTTCAACAGCCGGTGCTGGTAAAGGCGTTGTTCCTGTAACAGGTGCCGTAATCTCGATGACTTCTGGAGGCATTGGCGCTTCAACCTGTGCCGAATTCTCAGGTTTTGTACTTGCCTGACTGAAGAGACGGCGGAATAAGTCCATGTTAGGCTCCCGTTTTATGGCGTAAAGGGCAAGGCGCAGTCACCGTATAATTACCCTGCGGCCAGTGGCAACGCATATAAAGTCTTGTCGAGTGAACCAAACAGAATGGTATCGTTAACGATAAGGGCTGTTGAAGTGATCGGTCCGCCTGTTTTGAACTTCCAACGTTCTTTACCTGTGGCAATATCCACACAGTAGAAATGATCGTTTGTACTGCCAAAGTAGATTGCGCCCTGATAGGCCACAGGTGAAGAAATAATGGGTTTATCGGTTGCGAACTTCCATTTTTCTTTCGAATTCTGGGCATTCAAAGCATATAAATTGCCATCGGCTGATCCGACGAACACCAAGTCACCTTCTACTGTTGGTGATGAGATGATGGGGCCATTCGTGCGATAGCGCCATGAACTGAATCCATTACTTGCATCCAAGGCATATAGGAAGCCATCGGTCGAACCGACATAGCAAATGCCTTCAGTTGTATCGACATAGGGCGAGGAGGTTACGGCACGTTTTGTGCGATAGCTCCATTTGCGTTTGCCATCCAAACCGAGCGAAAACAATTCCCCTGATTCGCTGCCGACAATCACCAAATCGTTTGCAATAACCGGTCTACTGCGAACTGCCTCACCGAGCTGATACTTCCACAAGAAACGTCCGTTTGGTGCGCCCAGCGCGTATAAATGTCCATCATCGCTGCCGAAGAACACGGCATCGACTTCTGTCGCCAGTCGCGCGGTGCTGCGAATCTTGTCTTGTGTGGAATATGACCAGCTAATTTTGCCGTTGCGATAATCCAAGGCGTAAAAGGTCTTGTCTTCTGAGCCGAACATGACGAGACGATTGCTTTGATCGACAATTGGCGAGGAGGCAATCCCACCATGTGTCGCGTATTTCCATGTGAATGCGCCTGTCTCAAGGTTGAGGGAATAAACATTCGTATCGTAGGACCCGATGAAGGCGTTTTCTTTATAGGCGGCAGGTGTGCAGCGAATTTCATCTTCCGCTTTGAATTTCCAGCGAGGTTCGATTGCGCCGTGTGAGTCTAAACCGGCGAAGAAACTCGTTTCGCTGCCTTGCATTGCGGTTTTAGGGCCAGCGCTCACAACCGAGATTTGTGGCTTATAACGCAGCTTCTCAAGCTCCGTTTTCATTTCAACGGCACTTTGGAAACGATTCTGCGGTTCAAATGACAGCGCTTTTTCGACAACCTGCACCAATAAATCCGGCGCGGCGGGATTGAAATCGTGAATTGGGCGTTCAGCAAAGCTAAACGGTGGTTCCAAACGGGGATCTTTACGCGTAAGAATGTGATGTAATGTCGCGCCTAAGCTATAGACATCGCTGAGAACGGTGACATCGCCCTTATATTGTTCGGGGGCGCAGTAGCCTTCCGTACCAATCATGGTGTGCTTTTTGGTGCCACCATCGAATATTTTAGCGATACCGAAGTCAATCAGACGGATTTTCCCGAACTGATCAACCATGATATTCGAGGGTTTCATGTCACGAAAGACAATCGGTTTTGGTTGTGTATGCAAGAACTCGACCACATCACACAAATCGATTGACCATTCGATGATCTTCTCGATGGGCAGCTCTTTGGTTTGAGCGAGCAGTGTTTCCAAGTCGCGCCCATTGATGTATTCCATGACCAGATAAACACGGTCATTTTGATCAAAGAAATCAAAGATCTTGGGAATGGCGGAATGATTAAGGGTCGCGAGAATGTTGGCTTCTCGCTGAAAAGTCTTGAGCGTAGAAGCATGAAGTGTTGGGTCAGTCGTCGGATTGAGCATTTCCTTGACAGCGACTAATTTGCGACCATCAGGGAAGTTCAAATCGCGCGCCTGATAAACCGTACCCATGCCACCGCCACCTAAGACACCTAGAACCTTATAGCGGCGTTGCAGGACGGTGTTCGCCTGAAGGGAACTATCTGTCGAGTCTTCTCCGCCCATTCCGGCGAATTGGGTCGTTTCGGGCATGATTATATGATTCCTATAATTACAGACACAGTGGATGATATATGCGTCATCAATTATTATATGAGAGTCCCAACGATACCGCAATCGGTGAAGCATTAAGCTAAGTTAGGTTGATATGATAAGCCCATCGTCTTTGTATCTGCATATTCCGTTTTGTCGGATTAAGTGTACATATTGTGCTTTTAATACCTATGTGAACCTCGATAATTTGATTGAACCCTTCGTGCAGGCGATGATTCAAGAGATCAAAATTGTGGGTAGCAGCAAGGACAGACAACAACTGCACACCGTTTATATAGGCGGTGGCACACCCAGTTTGCTAACTGCTGAACAACTGCAACGGATACTCGCCGCAATCCAAAGTGAATTTGATTTACTGCCTGGAAGTGAGATTTCGATGGAGTCAAACCCCAGCGATCTTACGTCCGACTATATGGCAAGTGTGCGAGCGATTGGCGTAAACCGCTTAAGTATTGGTATGCAATCCGCCAATGAGAGTGAATTAAAGCTCTTCGAACGTCGCCACGATTTAAACGCCGTTATAAAAGCTGTCGAAGCCGCGCGGAAGGGTGGTTTTGATAACCTCAACCTTGATTTGATCTATGGCATTCCGCAGCAAACATTGGCGGATTGGGAAAATAGTCTCAAGGTTCTGCTGCAACTTCAACCAGAGCATGTCTCGCTCTATGCGTTGGGTTTAGAGGATGGAACACCACTTAAGACATGGGTAGAGACCGGTAAGTATCCAGCGCCCGATGATGATCTGGCGGCTGATATGTATGATCTGGCGACGGATATGTTAGGCGGGGCAGGGCTGGCACAATATGAAATCAGCAATTGGTCTAAACCCGGCTTGGAATGCAAGCATAATCTACAATATTGGCGTAATTTGCCTTATCCCGGTGTTGGGCCGGGGGCACATGGCTATGCTGATGGTGTGCGCTATTCCACCATCCTTTCACCGCAAAGATATATCAAGGTCATGAAAGAAACACAGAACAATTTCGTGTATCCGCGCACACCAGCGACGGATCAGGCTGTCGTTGTGGATCGTGATAGTGAAATAGCCGAAACGCTCATCATGGGCTTGCGCTTGACGCAAGAAGGCATTGATCGCGAAACCTTCCGGCAGCGTTTTGGAGAGGATTTACTGGATGTTCATCCCGAAACGATTGCTCGATACGAAAAACACGGGTTGCTCTATGTTGATGATAAAGTCGTTCGTATCACTACTAAAGGCCGCTTGCTCAGCAATATGGTTTTTCGTGATCTAGTTTAATCTAACCTGAGTTAAGTCATTGCTAGGTTGGAAAACTCGAACCATTTTTGCTTGCAGAAATTGAACTTTTGTTCTAAGATAAGGTGTGAAGATTCGCTATTTTGGAGAACGTTCCGTATCATCAGCCGCCCGTCATTTGCTGTCAAAAAGAATTGCAATGATAGCAACGGCAGACACATATTTGTTAGGCGGCGGCATTAACCGAGCAGTCCGCTGCATTTGTGTCATTTCAGCGGCAACAGCCGAGCCTCTCGCCAGACACAAATGTCAATTCGGCGGGTTTTCCCTGATCTCCCGCCGTGCAATTCAGCGGGAAATATGCAATTTGTGCAGAAAATGCAACAAATGCTGCATTTTCTGCACCTAAAACTCAAAATCGACAAGCGGTTTCTATATCGCGCTTGTTCGTTTAGTAATTACGCGCGAAAAGACTTTTGACAAGCTGCATCAGCCATTCTGAGGGTTGCCCTTGAGGATTAGCTGCTTCAAGCGCCGAGAGCGCAGTATTGTAGTAACTTTCCTCAGAATGAAGGGTGAATTCTTGTGCATTGATGGCGTTGAGTTCGTTGATGGCTTCAGCTACATCGCTCTCGCCAAATTCATCACGTCGATAAATGTCAACCAATTTTTCACTGTGCGTCAAACCATAAAGCACGGGCAGTGATTTTTTGCGCGAGAGAATGTCAGTCGCTGCTGATTTGCCGGTGACACCGGGATCGCCCCAAATACCCAAAATGTCGTCGTGGATCTGGAAAGCGATGCCAAGATTCAGACCAAAATCGGAATAGTGC
>JACDGI010000297.1:0-3270 GCA_013821665.1 Anaerolineae bacterium | reverse complement strand
TCGCCACAGGCAATAAGCGATCCCATTTCGGCACAGGCAGACAGTAAAGCCGCTGATTTGCCGGTTATCATAGATACATAGTCGTCAGTGGTCACAATCGGTTGGTGTTCAAAGCGCATATCCAAATGCTGGCCTCGCGTGAGTTCGAGCATCGTGCGGTTGAAGATCCCCCAAATTTGTACTAAGGTCTCGGCTGCAATCCCACTCGTCGATAACCGTTGCAGCGAATCGTAAGCCATTGTGAAAAGCGCATCGCCGATGTTGATGGCATTGGCTTCTCCCCATACCTTCCACAGGGTAGGACGATTATGCCGCAAAGGACTGTCGTCTTGAATATCATCATGGATCAGCGAGAAATTATGAAGCAGTTCTACGGCGGCAGCGGCGGGTAAAGCCGTTTTCCAATTTCCACCGGCGGCTTCGGCGCTGAGCAATAACAATACGGGGCGAATTCGCTTGCCTGTTGGGATATTATAGGGTGCGCCATTCTGGTCAACCCAGCCGAGCGCATATTGCAACATGATTCCCATGTCCGTTGGCTGGTCAGGTTGTGAGGTCACAACCATGCGCATATAACGATCAAGTTCTGCCAAGTAGCGTTCGAAGAATGATGTTAACACGGGTAGATTATCCTAGACCTTAATTAAGGGTGTATGTTGTAACTGAGCAATGTTTTTCGCCCCGCTGCATAACATGGAAATGCGGAGTTGTGTCATGGTTTCACGGATCAATTGTTCAACCGCCTCTGTAGATTGATCGGCAGCTTTCAAAAATGGTCCGGCCATGCCACCGGCAATCGCTCCAAGGGCGATACATTTGGCAATATCGATACCGTCACGCAATCCGCCGCTGCCGATGATAGGTAGTTGAGGGGCTCCCTTCACCGCGTATTGGATGGCATCAGCCGTAGGAATGCCCCAGTCCGCAAAGCTGGCCGCAACGTTTTTATGGTAGGTCGTTGGCGCACGGTGATATTCTACTTCGCTCCACGACGTGCCGCCTGCACCTGCAACATCGATGGCTGAAACACCAGCATTAGCTAAATCGCGAACGGTTTGCTCCGAAAATCCCCAACCAACTTCTTTAGCGATAACCGGGACGGAAATTTGCTTGCAGATTTGCTCGACTTTGCCGAGTAACCCTGCGAAATTGGTATCCCCTTCAGGCTGGACGGCTTCTTGTAAGACATTGAAATGAAGAATAAGCGCATCCGCTTCAATCATATCGACGGCACGCTGGCACTGCGTAATGCCATATTTATAGTTTAATTGCACGGCACCCAGATTGGCAAAAAGGAGGATGTCCGGTGCGACTTTCCGGACTTGATAGCTGTAGGCTAACTCAGGCTTTTCGATACCCGCACGCTGTGATCCTAGTCCCATTGCTATATTGTGAAGCTGGGCTGCTTGAGCCAGATTCTGATTGATGTTGTAAGCCATTTCTGCGCCACCGGTCATCGAGGAAATGACAATGGGAGCCGAGATTGTTTTACCAAAAATCGTGACGGATGTATCGACCTCAGAAAGGTTAATTTCAGGCAGTGCCTGATGCATAAAACGATAGTGTTCCAGCCCCGTTGTTAAGTGCGGAAATTGAACATCTTTTTCGAGATTTATGCGAATATGCTCCGTTTTACGATTTTCAGTCGTAACTGGCTCCGTGACTTTACTCATGTGTTGGTGTTCCTTAGTGTAGTGAGCGTAATCGTACCTGATGCGGTCAAGCAATGTCAATAACATCGCACTAGCGGTCAGCATGTTTAAAGGTATAATGTTTCACTGCTGTCTTAAAAATCACAATGCCCCACCATTTGGAGGTAGAAATGGCATCAACTGAAGAACGTGTTAAGAAGATCGTCGTGGATTTGTTAGGTGTCGATGATGATCGGGTCGTTCCGGCGGCTCGTTTCCGCGAAGACCTTGAGGCTGATTCACTGGATCTCGTTGAATTGATTATGGCTTTCGAAGAAGAATTCGGCGGCGAAATCACTGACGAAGATGCACAGAAAATCACCAGCGTCGGTGAGGCCGTAACTTATATTCAGAAGAATATGGGTGGCACCTAAATCACGGCGGTTAGAGATGGTTCAATCACAAACAGAGTAGTCTAGCTACTCTGTTTTGTTATGTATAAGTAGGCTACTGCCGCGAGAGCAACGCTGGTCATTACTCCCCCCAATCCAATTGCGATATGCAGCTCAAATCCTTGCATAAGTTTTTGCGCTTGATATAGACCTATTGCAGAAGCTAAAACTCCCAATATGCTCAGTGCAATCAGCAATCCTTTTTGAAATTTTTTGGGTTGTCCGAATATGGCTGGAATTCCAATCACGACTGTCATCAAAGCGAGAATAAATTGTTGGCGATAGTTTGGGTCGTCTCGATAGGCCGTAAAGAATTCTAGTGGGGGAAGAAGTGCAATCGCAGCAACCAATAAGCAAATTATCGCGATGTATCTTCGATGAAATGTTTTGCTGATATAGGTGGCAAATAATATTCCCAAGATGGCTAATGGAACGCGTAGTGCGAGAGTTGTCCATAAAAAAGGTACCGTTTGCCTGATGACCGGATGTAGGCTTGACCATTCTGCGAGATCATAAGCCCCTAAACTCAGACTGCTCGCTGACGTAGAAATCCACGGTAAGAAATATCCGACGAGCGCGACAGCCAATAAGACTGGAAATACGCGATTGAAGTTTAGTCGTCGCATATGATTTCTACCGGGTTAACTCGTCAACATGGGTGCGGATTTGATCATCTTCTTCACGCTGACTGTTAAAGAAACTGACCATAAATTGGCTGCGGCGTTGGCGTAATGCCATTGGTGCCACCGCGCGAATATCTTGAATATTGGCTAAGTCGCGTCCATCGGCGGCGGCATGAGCGCGAGCGGCTTCGAACATAGTGTACTCGGCACGGTGTGAATCAATATCTAGGCGTTGCACGAGGGCTAATCCGAGGGCGATGGCATCATCTGCGATAGTGGTTTCTTTAAGCAACTCTCGCGCTAGAATGATTTCATCGCGTGTAGCGGCGGTGGCTGGTTCCCATTGGCGAATAAATTGGGATGGTGTTTCGCGGTACTGGCGTACTCGAGTATAAACTTCCAGCCGTTCTTCTTGCGCCATGAGTCCGCGCACATTCACACGAAGACCGAAGCGATCCAGAATTTGAGGACGTAAACGGCCTTCTTCGGGATTCATCGAACCAATGAGTACGAAACGTGATCGGAATGTGCCAGACATTGCCCCACGTCGTACCGTGTATGTTC
>JACDGI010000296.1 GCA_013821665.1 Anaerolineae bacterium | reverse complement strand
CCACCACCGTGAACGATGACGGTGGGCGTATTCAGCAATTTGATAGCCGCCGCGAATTCGGCTAAATAAGCGGGATCGTCTAGTTCGTGACCGCTGACTTTGACGAGGGTTGGTTGCATGTGAACTCCAATTTCCAGAACTTAACGCAAAGACACGAAGGCGCAAGGACGCAAAGTGTTAAGATGTTGACGGTAACGAGATCATGATAATCGCGACGAGTGCGGCGAAAATGCCCAATATCTGGATGCGTGTCAGCCGTTCTTTTAGAAACAGCCACGCCAAGGTTACAGTCATGGCCGGATAGAGTGACGAGACGACCGCAGCAATATCTAAGCGTCCGGCACGCGATGCCAGCATGAAAAAGATATTACCGCACACATCGAGTACGCCAGCCATGATGACCGTTAACCAGTGGCGGCCATCACGCGGTCGCCATTCGAGGTGCATCACCCGCGTCAGCGCCAAAAGCACCAAAGACGAAACAGCACGGGCGGCGATCTGCGGCCAAAAAACCGCATCTGACTCGACCCGATGAATCAGCAGCAGAAAGCCGCCGAAACCTAATCCACCAAAGAGCGCCAGCAGCAGTGTTTTTTGATCCGGCAGACGACCATCCGAATATGACACCAATACCAAACTCACGATGCCCACCGCGAAACCGACGAGTTGCAAGGCGGGCGGCAATCCACCGGTGCTGATGCCAACGATTAACGGAATAGAAGTGGCTAAGACTGCAACCAATGGCGCGGCGATGCCCATGCGTCCATAGCTTAAGGCTTGATAAAACGATACTAGCCCGACAATGCCTGCCAACCCTGCTAATCCACCCCAGATAAAATCAGTTGTGGGTGGAATGGGTTCACGCGTCCCAAGGGCAAACACGATCAAAAGCATCAGACTCAGTAGATGAGCGACACCGACGACTGCAATGGCGGGCAAACGGCGTGAGGCAAGGCCACCATTAAAGTCGGCTGTGCCCCACGACATCGAGGCGAGTAGGCCAAAAACAATGACTGCTATTTCGGGCGCGAGTATCATTCAGAAACCATCCAAACAAGCTTAACCGCAGAGACGCAGAGAAATACTGAGAAAATCTAAAGCAAACCAGTTGTTTCAGGCCAGCCGTACATCAGGTTCAAACATTGAACTGCTTGACCGGACGCGCCTTTACGTAAATTATCGGTGACGCTGGTGATGTGCAGATAACGATTAGTCACGGGGGTCAAGCTAATGGCCGCCGTATTGGTGCGAACGACATGCTTGAGTGTGGCCTGTTGACCAGCAGGAAGCACCTTGACCAAAGGCTCAGCACCATAAGTTTCTTCATAAAGTGCTTGAGCGTCGTTGGCGGAGAATTCCGGCTTAAGCGTGACGTAGATACTCGCCATCAAGCCGCGATCCAAGGGCAACAAATGTGGGGTAAAGATCAGCAAGCCAGCCTTCGGATTGAGCTTGAACATTTCCTGTTCAATTTCACCTGTATGACGGTGAACACGTCCCGGGCTATAAGGCGAGAAGTTGCCATAAACCTCGACAAAGTGCAGGTTCGGTTTCGGTTCACGGCCAGCACCGGAGACACCTGACTTGGCATCAACGATAATCGGCGCATCGGCGACTAGCCAGTTGTTACGAAGAACCGGCGCGACACCGAGTAATGTGGTGGTCGGATAGCAACCGGGAGCAGCAACGACATCCGCACCTTTGATTTTTTCGCGATTAAATTCCGGCAAGCCATAAGGCGTGGGCAGCATTTCAGGATTAGGATGCGTGCCGCCATACCACTTGGAATACACTTCAGGCGTATCAAGGCGCAGGTCAGCCGAGAGATCGACGACTTTTTTGCCAGCGGCGTGAGCTTTAGCAGCCATAGGTGCCGAGGCCTTGTGCGGCAGACCGAGGATCACCGCATCAACAGCGGATAAGTCGGCTTGATCCGGCGGAATATAACTCAGGTTGGTAAAGGGAATGGGCTGACCGGCATAAGTGCTGCTGGTGCCAAAGACGAGTTCGACATTCGGGTGCTTGGCGAGGATTTCGACGGCATCCTGACCGGCATAACCGGATGCTCCATACACGCCTACTTTGATTTTCTCGGACATTGTTGCTCCTTCAATCATTGATTTAAATTCTACAGACTTGACATCTGCACATGGTATTTAAGACTTAGGTTATGAGAACTAAACGGCGTGTCACCTGAACCACGCTGCCCGTGTCCCACACTCCAATATTGACCCCAATTTAATCGCTCCGCACCCCAATAGGATGCAGCATGAAACGAAGTCCAAGTTTCATTATCATTAAAGCGCCACATGATTCCACCAGCGCCCATGCCTGTATGAAAAGCTATCTGAAAATTAAACGGTTGGCTCAAACAAATACGCGGACCAATCCATGTATGCGGGCTGCGTCCCGCAGTCGGACTCATTTTTATCATAAGACATTCTTCACATCCCACAATGCCAATCCAGAGTTGGGCAAGTGCCGCCTCATGATCCCATACAGCCAATAAAGTTTGCAAATGACTGGTTCCAGCGTCTAAAGACAATGCACCAACGAACTCAAGCACAACGAGGATGGCCTCATTCTTTTTAGAAAGATGTGTCACAGGGCTAGGATTAACGCCTTGATTAAGCAATGACCAATCAATAGAAGCAGGCAAAACCGGAGGCCATGAAAGCCATTCGCGTACTTCACCCTGCGTATCAAGTACCTGATACCTTAATCCTTCATTATCAACAGCGACCTGAACACAATGTAAGTATTCAGCTTCTTCCGGCATTCGATGGGCTGTACCCGCTCCCGCCGTCAAAATTTGCAAAACACCCTGATGTATCTGTACATCGAATGCGAGGATATGGCTGCAAAAGTATGCAATAACCTGATGACTTACCAGAACATCCCAAAAAACTTTACCATTCTCATGCTCGATTTCGCGTTGGTAGCTGCCAGAGAAACCATTAACCGGAAATACGGGATGATGCCCGAACACAAATTTGAAATGAGCATCCTTATTATCAGCTAGAGTCTGGTCAAGCCACAGGGTTTCAACCGTCCCTTCGCCGCCCAAGCCTGACCACAAGGTATTTACAAAGATGAGCAGCAGATCATCATGACGAACAAAATAGGACAGTGACTCTTGCCCATTAGGACCATTCTGAGGCAGATGGGACATTACTTCACGGTATACAGCCTCACTATATTCATCATAAGTCGTATGATTGCCCGTCGTATGATAAAGCGGAATAGATTGAAAGTTGTGCCAAGCCATTTCATGTTCGAACCAATAACGCCACTGCTCGCGAAGTGCAGAATCGTCAGCAACCAATCCGCGAATTTCATCACCCGGAAAACAAATAAACTCCGGCGGCGGTTCAAGCCGTTGAATAACGGTATTGACACTCGCAAAAGTAGACTCATGCAACGCACCGGGTACACCTGAGCAGCTATCAGCATAGACCACGAATTGATGACCTTCACCACACGGTATCAATGCCGGTATTCGCTTATTAGATGATGATTCTGTCGACGCTAGCACAATTCACAACTCCACTTATCCCAATAAAACAAAAACCCCCAACCTCGGTGTGAGGTCAGGGGGATTTTTTGCAATCTGGTTCGCGTATCAAGCGCGCTTCAGTACCAGCACAAAAATCCCAGCATGACCCCATTGGTCTGCGGGCGACGGCTGCGACGACGCAGTGTTGTGCCGGAAATCTTCATTATCAAATCCAGTTAATCAGACGATAACGCAAAGTTTAAGCAATCTGCCTATAAAAGTCAACGGATTAGTGTAAGAATTCTCTAAACTAACCCATCAAAGTCGTTCTTAGGGAAGCGATTGCCTCAATAGATACGCAAGAACCATTGAGAAACAATGTAAGGCCAAGTAAGACCGCAGAGAGACGCTGCGTGATAGAATTCATTTGTAGACAGACTGAGGATTTTTATGTGGCAAGCTGAGATTCGGAAGTACGTTCGGTTTAATTTTACGGTCAATTTATTAGACGCTGCGTTTTATGGGTTCGGTTCATTAGGGTTAGCGTCAATTGTGACTGTGATTCCTTTATTCCTGAACAGCTTGCACGCTTCAACCATCCTCATCGGCCTGATTACATCATTTCATGCCATTGGCTGGCAATTACCACAGCTTTTCACGGCAAATCGTGTCGCCAAAATGCGGCGTTATAAACCCTTCATGTTATGGATGTCTTTGCACGAGCGCTGGCCTTTCATCGGCCTGATGCTCATTGCTATTTCACTCCCGTTTATCAGTGAACAACTCGCGCTGGCGTTAACGGTCATCATGGTGATGATCTTCGCCTTGGGTGGCGGCTTAGCGGCGACCGCATGGCAAAGCATGATTGCCAAAGTCATGCCTAAAGAGCGCATCGGTACCTTTTACGGAACGCAATCGGGTGTGGCAAATTTAACGGCAGCAGTCGGCGCGGTAGCGGCGGGTTTCATCCTCAAGAATATGCCCTTCCCACAAGGTTATATTGTATGCTTCTTGATCACAGCGGTAACCACATTTATCTCATTCGGATTTCTGGCCTCGACACACGAACCGCACCACGAGCATGAAGTCGAGGTTATCGAACCAAGCGCCGAACAGCCAGCACCAGTCGAATTTGGTTGGCGCAAGATGTTTGGAATCGTGCGTGAGGATGTAAATTTCCGCTGGTTCCTAACGGCTCGCACATTGGCACAGTTCGCGAATATGGCGCTGGCCTTTTACACTATATACGCTGTGAAACATTTTGGTATGAACGAGCAAACCGCTGGCATCTTAACAGGGGTGCTGCTGCTCGCCAAAACTGTTGGAAGCCCGCTGCTGGGTTGGATGGGAGACCGTTTGGGACACCGCACTGTACTGGTTATCGGCGGCTTGATTATGAGTCTGAGCGCTGCTTTAGCCCTTGGCGCACCAGAAATTGGGTGGTTTTACGTTGTATATGCACTGGCTGGCCTCGCTGATGCTTCAATGTGGGCGGTGGTGATGGCTTTTACCCAAGAATTTGGTACCAGCCGCGAAAGACCACTCTATATCGGCTTGTCGAATACACTGCTTGCGCCCTTCACCCTGCTTGCACCCTTTATTGGCGGGGCGCTGGCGGAAGCATTCGGCTTTGGCGCAACCTTTAGCGTGTCAATTGTATGCGGCTTATTGTCAGCACTGGTGTTCTATTTTGCGGTACGCAGCCCACAAACGTCACGCACGCTGGTGGTTTTCAAGCAACAGGCAGCAGTCGGCGACTAAAATCCATCGTTTATCCGAAACGAAACTGAGAATACATACAAATGCCGCCAGCATAATCTGACGGCATTTTTATTAGGGGATTAAGGCGGAACGATAAATTCCGGTGACGGTGGCCCCATCATCCCATTCTTGTCGATGGCAGAAATGACCAAACCAGCTACCACCTGCGGATAAAAACCATCCCAATCGACGCTGTTGGTATTCCACGGAAACTCACGATTAATAATCAACGAACCGGGATCACGCAGACCGATTTTATAACCAGTCGCGCCGGGAATAGGCTCCCAAACGAGTGTTCGTTTCGTGCCTTCGCCGGGGCGTAAAGTGATGTTGTGTGGCGCTGGCAAACCATCCGCTAAAACCACCGTCGCGGCGAGAATAGCCTGTGTGGTGCGGCGTAAGTAGGTGGCTTGTACATCACCAATGACATCCGCCGGAGTGTGTTGGCGGGCACGGTCTTCCAACGACTCGATGAAGCGAATAGCCGGAAAACCGGCCTCCGAAAATGACATATGGTCGCTGTAACGTCCAAAACGATCTTCAGAGTCTTGAAGTTCGATTTGCATATCCGGCACCATCGAAAAATCGATCCAATAGACGGCACGAGCTAACTGGCGTGAAGGCGAACTTTCGGGTCCAGCCGAGAAAACACGCATATGGCTATCATCAATTGCCCCGTTAGCGCCGGTGCTGCTGCCGATAATATCCATATTGAGCACATAGTTGACCGCAAATTTTGACAGATACTCATTCACAAATGCCTTGCTGCCCATCCGTCCAACTTCTTCCGCAGCAAAGGCCACAAACAGAATCGAGGCACCATGTTTACGTTGGGATAAAATATTCGCCATTTCGATCAGCGCGGCAATGCCCGAACCATCATCATTCGCGCCGGGGGCTGGATAAGTGCCATCGTTAGGATCAATCGAAATACTATCGTAATGGGCGCATAATAATATGACTCCACCGCCAATCGCCGTGCCGGGAATCGTGCCGATGATATTGCGCTGCGTCGTACTTACACCAGCCCAAGTGAGGCTAAAGGGTTCTTCAGTAACGGCGAAATTTCCGGCGGATTTAGCAGCAATCGCATCAAATTGTCCGCGAACGTAACGGTAAGCCGCTTGTACGCCTGAATTGGGCAAATCCTGCGAATTCACATGGCGCGTCCCCAAGGCTTCTAAAGCGCTGACGTGCATAAAGAGATGATCCACATCCACTTGATCGAGTATGGCATTCATGTTGGCTTTGGCAGTCAGCGGGTTCGCTTGCGACGGGTTGAGATTTGCCTGATTGTTTTGTGGAATAGGCGGTGGAACAGGAGTCTCAAGGTCTATCGGTGACTGCGCCGTATCAGTAACACGCGGCACGACCGTTGGTGGCACGTTATTGTTCGTCAAATTACAGGCAGCAGCCCAAACAAGGACGACAATGAGGAAGATCCCTAAGGGGATGGTGGATTTAGGCTTCATACTGCCGATTTTACCACAGGCTAGAAGCAAACTTCGTTAAGCGATAGCCGGACGCAGGGCAAGCGTATGCCATTTGGCTTGAAGCACGATTTCAACACCTTCCTAATACGCTAGGACTAGTAGATATCGGACTGCACTTGCCGCAAATGCGGTGTGAGAGCATAATAAGGCCTTGCCTTGCAATGATGAAATTTGATTTACTGCTCAACACTCAAGGAATAGGCTTTTGACCAGTTTGAAAATGATTACCGCCACCTTCGTCCTCCTCCTGGCAGCAGGCTGTGGTGGCGCACCTGCCGCGACCCAAAGTCCCGCATCGAACACGATCTCCACCCCCACTTTGGTGGCAGCCCAGCCGACAAACGCTGTGCAACCAACCAATGAAACAGGGGATAAGCTGGTTGCTAAAGTAAATGGCGAAGGGATCACCGAACCCGAATTTGATCGGGCGCTGGCGCGTAAACTACAAGAGGTGGAAGCGGCCTCCCCCGATACTTTGAAGACTGATGTTCTCAACCAAATGATTGAAGAACGCCTCATCATACAGGGGGCACAGGCGCAAAATATTGTCGTGACGGATGCCGATGTCCAAACGGAACTGCAAGCCCAAATCCAAGAAGCGGGCGGTGATGCTGGCTGGAAAGATTGGCTTAAAACCAACTTGTATACGGCGGAAGAATTCCCGCAAGTGCTGCGTACATCGCTAATTTCTAATAAGGTGCGCGACACCTTGACGGCTGATCTTGAGGGCAATGTCAAACAGGTACATGCGCGACATATCCTGCTGCGAACCGAAAGCGATGCCAAAGATATTCTGACGAAGCTGACCAATGGGGAAGATTTCGCGGCACTGGCGGCACAATATTCTCAGGACGAGACGACCCGCGAACGAGGCGGCGATTTAGGCTGGTTCACATCAGACGAACTGCTGACACCGCAGCTTTCCGACACAGCCTTCAAATTACAAGCCGGACAAATTGCAGGGCCAATCGCAACAGAATTAGGGTATCATGTGATACAGGTTATCGAGATTGCTGATCGTCCGGTCGAACCTGAGCGCCGGGTCTATATTTCCCAAACCCGTTTCGAGAACTGGCTGAAGCCCTTATACGCCAAAGCTGTGATCGAGCGATACACCGGGTAAACTAATCTTTACATTTGCGATATGATGAAAAGGGACAATGTCATGGGACAAAACCGGATTTACAATATGATTAGCGTCGTTTTTCTGGTGTTGTCCATTTTAATGGTTATTTGGGTTATCATGCGACTGCTGGGTCCAGCGGTTGCTTAGTGACGGGGGTAGGCATGGGACAAGGCAAAGGAACAATTTATAACGTCATCAGTTTGGTCTTCCTGTTCTTGACCATCCTGACGATTGTCTTCGTCATCATGCGGTTGGCTGGCCCGGTTGCCGAAAAGCCAGTGGTTTCGGCTGCCCTGCCGACAGCCATCACGCTGCCAACGCTCACGCCGAGCGCGATTCCCACAACGGGATTACCACCCACATTTACCTTTACACCAACCGATACCTTAACACCAACCAATACACTGCCACCAACAGATATTCCGCCGACTATTGCCCCAACGCAAACGATTACCGATACGCCGGTGTTGACAGCAACACCAACGATTACACCAACACCTGCCATCAGTGATACACCAGTACCACCCACGCCGACAGAAACACCCACCGGCCCAACACCGACACTCGCACCGACGCTGAATCCATACTTGTACGAACTACGTCAAGGACAGGTCATCTTCACCCAGAACTTTGCCAACACAGCCGCCTGTGCTTGGGAAGGTTTAGGCGGACAAGTCTTTAACACCGAAGGCACACCGCTGAACGGCCTAAAGATACATGTATTCGGCACGAACTTTGACCGTACCGTAGACAGCGGCAGCAACTCGCTCTATGGGCCGGGTGGCTGGGAAGTCCCTGTAGACAACAAAATCAGCGCACAGACCTATTATGTGGAACTGATGAGTCCCGGCGGAACGGTTGTTTCGGCACGCATCCAAGTGACCTTCCCGTCGGATTGCGCTCGAAACGTCGCGCTGGTTAACTTCATTCAAACACGCGCCACCTAAAAACGATGAGTGACGAACAAGAGACAGGTGGGGTACGGCGCTTCGGACGCAGGGATCGCAAACGTTCGCTTGATCCGCGCGGGCCGCTGTTCCCACTGGATGAATCAACCGGCGAAACCGAACCACCCGCAGAAGGTTCTGAGCCACCTGCGGATGAAACGCCTGAGCCTGAACCGATTGCGCCCACAGCCGCCGTAAAAGTTCAGACTCCGAGCGTCCGCCCTGCCCCAAAGCCATCAAGAGTAGTGCCACCGACTTCACGCGGCAAAAGCATAATGGCAAATCTGCTGACCATTTTGTTTTTGCTGGGGACAATTGGCATGATCGGCTTGGTCGGGATTATCACCACGAATCCGAATACGCCGCTTAATCCATTC
>JACDGI010000295.1 GCA_013821665.1 Anaerolineae bacterium | reverse complement strand
TCAAATTAGCCGTCAGCGGACTCAAGGTGGTCGCCTGCCCACCGAACGCAACCATACCGACTTGGTCGGTGTCCGCATTCATCCCTGCCACAAAACGTCCGATGGCTGCCTGTGTAGAGGCTAATTTGGAACCATCCATGCTCGTAGAAGCATCCACTGCAAACACCACGTCCAGCAATGGTCGTTTATCGGCAGGGCAGTTCGCGGCATCACCCGAATAACGCAGATTAACACGGACTAACCCATCTACGGCCAGCGGTTCAGGACTGCTCACAATCGAGAAGTTAGGTGTAGTACTCCCCGCACCATTGTAGGACTGTCCATAAACCAAACTGTTCAGCAAATCAAGTTGATTGCCCACATCACCAACGGGTTCAGGATCAGAAGGCGCACCGTTCGCAGCTAAATCGGTTAGCGGAACTTGAGAGGAAGAATTGGCTAAAACAGTGGTGCTTTTTCCACCCGCCGAAACAGCCGCACTTCCCTGTAAGCCACGGATGCTCAACTCGCCACCGCTTGTTGCCGTTACATAGACTGCACCGGACAAATCAATTTGTGCGCCATTGACCAACAAATGGGATATTTCACCGAGTGGCGATTGCAGTAGCAAGCCATTCGGTGCATCTGCCACACTGGATTGAGCAGCCGTTTGCACTGTAAAGGACTGCATCGGTTCGACGTAAAGAACGCTAACATCCCCTTCTTCGCCAACCGCGAGTGTGTTTGCTTCGCAGTCGATGGCAATATTTTCAGCCGACACCCAACCGAGCAAAGCGCCGCGCTGGATTCTTAAAAAATCGCCTGTTTTGTTCCGCCCATTGACATGTACTTTTTCCAGTTCTGCCAGAGCGCCAATTACTGGACGGTCAATACCGGGGCCGCTAAAAATATTGACGAGTGTCGTGTTTAGATTTTTGCCGGTACAAACCGTAATGCTATCGGCTGCGACCGCTGTATTGGTGAGGGTTGTATCGCCTAATGCCACCATTGTGACATTTGACTCGCCATCATCGGGCAAACCCGCGCCCAAACGCAAGTACGCCACGCCCCACTGCTTCGCTTTCTGATCGGCGGCTTGTGAAGTCACTGACGGGACATCAGTAATCGCACTTACATCGCCCGCAGATTTAAATGTAATCTTGCTGCTGTCGGCACCGCTTGCGGTAACAGGCGCACTCCCCAGACAAACCTCACCACGCTGAACATTTCCGCAAGCCTGAACAGCAGATTGAATAATGTCGCTGACAAACGTTGCGGTTGTATTATTTTGAGATAAAGCAACGATAGGTGCGCTCAACAATGCAAAAAAAAGAATAAAAATGACAAATAATATGGAAACTGGCATCGTCCATTTTTTGTGTGACATATTTCCCCCGCCTAATGACCGCCGAAATCACATTACTTTTATTTAGGAATTCTTACGCTACAAATTATACAGTTAATAAACATATTTGCATCTATGGTTTAAATTTCCGAACGTTTGATACTTCAAACAAATATTACATTACTAAAATATTGGGTTTTACGCTATTTCTCGCTTGTTTTGCAGGCACTTCTTGTTATGAATTTTCTCGACATCACAGTAAGATATGAAATATGTTTTGTGAATATGACTTTGAAGCTACACTATAAAAAGTGATTAAGCTCTCTCAATAGAATGGTATGAAGCTATGAGTGTGCAGACTCTTTCTGGACAAACCCTCGGCCAGTATGAACTACGTGAATTATACGGTAGTGGCGGTATGGGCGCGGTCTACCGTGCCTATCAACGCAATCTTGAGCGTGAAGTCGCCTTTAAGGTCTTATCCATCGAGATGATGACCGATGACGACTATATCAAGCGCTTTTATCAGGAAGCCAAAACTGCCGCTGCCTTAGAACACCCTCATATCGTGCCTGTTTATGATTACGGTACAGTGGGCGACATCAATTTCGTCGCCATGCGTCTGCTCACAGGTGGATCGTTAAACGAACGCTTGAAGCAGCAGGCGGGCAATGTCAGTCTTGGCGAAGCAGTTGATCTACTGAAACAACTTGCCAGCGCCTTGGATTATGCGCACAGCAAAAATGTCATTCATCGTGACATCAAGTCAAACAATATCATGTTTGACAACCACGGCAGTGCCTATCTGGTAGATTTCGGTATCGCCAAGCTTCTTAACCAGAACGCGCTTACAGCCGACGGTATGGTTATGGGAACGCCCACCCACATGGCCCCCGAACAATGGCGCGGCGAAACCCCCACACATGCCATTGACCAATATGCCTTGGCCGTCGTCGTCTATCAGATGCTCACCAAGAAGATGCCTTTTGAGTCTCAAACACCCTACGGTTTGATGACCAAGCATCTCAACGAAATGCCAACACCCCCTCAATCCTTGCGCCTGGACATTCCAGAATCAGTTGCCTTGGTCATTGAAAGAGCGCTGGCGAAAAGGCCGGAAGACCGTTTCCCAACCGTAACCGCCTTTTCACAGGCTTTTGCCGCCGCTGTCTCCGGCTCGGAAGGTAAACCAACCCAGCTTTTCACCTTCCGGCTAGACCGAAAAAATTTAGCTTCCGCCACCACAGTTCCATCACCGGCACCTACCCCACCTGCCGTGAATCTCAGCGGCCCCACTTACATTGAGGGGCGTGGGCCTAAACCCGAAGTCATACCGCTGCCCGCTCCAAAACCCATTTATGCCAATCCCATATTGTGGATCGTAGGCATCGTGATTTTGCTCGGCATTGGCTTTTTCCTTTTGCAATCAACAAATTCGGCTGCTGCTGCCAGCGCCACACAAACAGCCGCAGTGATGCAAATTGCCAGTACCCAAACGGTGAATGCGGTAGCGGTTGTAAGCAGTCCAACCCTCGCCATCGGTGCGCCGACGCAATCACAAGCTGAATTAAACGTTGCCTCTACCCTTGCGGCTCTCAATGCACTGATGACAGTTGCTGCTGAACAAACACGTAATGCCCCAACGGCAACCCTAACAGCCACGCCGCTACCCACCGCAACATCGACTTCCACAGCCACACTCGTACCCACACCTGCGACACCTATTGCCAGCGTTCGCCGCGAAATCTCAGCCCGCACAGGGCCGGGTGCCCAATATGCTATTATGACTAATCTGCAAGCCAACGATACCTTAGATATAATCGGCATTAGTGAAGATGGTAATTGGTATCGGGTTGTACTGCCCGATGGCGCTCAAGGCTGGATTGCCGCGTCTGCCTCCTTAGTGACCATCGCCGGAAACGTAAATGTTATCCCGCTTGCCCAAGCTCCAACTGATGTTCCCACAAACACACCAACCACAACATCAACGGCGACTGCCACCGATACACCGAGTCCCACACCCACCACAACAAACACGCCGACTGCCACCGACACACTCACTGCGACAGCAACGGGAACCACAGCGCCCACCCAAACAGCGACTGTAACGCTGACCATCACACCCACCAGCACCCGCGTTGAAGTCAGTGGGCCAAGCCCCACACCTGTCAATACAACCATCGCTTTTGGGGATACGGCCAACGGCGTTCTAGGCCGCAATCAGGTTGCGACCTACACATTTACGGGCGTTGCAGGGCAAGTGATTAGTGCTGCGGTTGACGCAGGATTTGACAGCTTTTTGCAATTATATGGACGTGACAACTTAGCGCTTGTTGAGGATGACGACAGCGCAGGTAATCAGAATCCTTTGATTAACGCCTACACGCTGCCTCAAAACGGTGACTACAAACTGGTTTTACGCGGATACGCCGCCAGCGCACAGGGCAACTTCCGCCTGACCTTACTCGAAGGTACTTATACGACACCGCCCAGCCAGGGCTCAGTCATCGATTATTATCAGACCATCACCGCCTATCTTGATCGTAATCAAGAACCGGCCTATACCTTCAAAGGCACGAAGGGTGACATTGTCACTATCAGCGCATCAGCCGCCTTTGACAGCAATCTGTCCCTCAAAGGCCCTGATGGTAATGTCCTGATTACCAATGATGACAGCGCCAACAGCATTAACCCCATGATTGAGTTCTTCACCCTGCCGACCACGGGCGAATACACCATCGTCTTGCGTGGATACTCGGCTGATAGTCTCGGCACCTACACTATCACACTCAGTAAAGGCGAATCGAACTTTAACCGTACCACACCGATTACCTATGGCTCGACCTTTAAAGGACATCTTGACGCAGGGGCACAGGTGGCATTCACATTTACCGGCAACGCGGGAGATCGCATCTCGGTTACGGTTGAAAGTAATTTCGACCCCAACCTGCTGCTGCGTGACGATCAAGGTAACCTCGTCACACAAGACGACGACTCCGGTGGTCGCTTGCAGCCTGCCTTGACAGATTTCCGCCTACCACGAACCGGCAACTATGTGCTGATTATCGACGCATTCAGCGAAACCGATCAAGGAGACTTTACCGTCAGTTTAACATCGCGATAAATGCTGAGTTCGTCAAGATTCTAAGAAGTTGCGCATGATAGTGACTAACTCGTGAGGTCGATGCCAGGGAATATCGTGAATAGTTTCTGGCATCCAAAACACTTCGAACTGCTTCAGGCTGGTCTGAGCGGCTGCCACATATTCTTGTAAGCTTGCTGACGGAGTCTCACCTCTCTCGATACCGAGAACCGCCAACACAGGTGCATGAACTCTTGAAAAGTAATCCGCTGCCCGAAAGTCCCATAAGGCCTGTGCAATTTGCATGTGTTGAGCCAGCTTAAGATAGGGCTGCACATCATTCGGATTGCTCAGGTCATAAATCGAAAGTGCCAGTGCTTCAAGTTCAGGCCGGTAAGCCCAACCGAACCAATCTTCGCGGATCATGTGTTTGACATCAGCAATCGGCCAATTTTGATGCTGCGGCGGAGCCATCTCCTCTACAGATTTGAAACCTTCTGTGACGGGTCGTAAACCACCATCAATCAGAATGACTTTTTGTACCCGTTCTGGACGGGTAGCGGCGTAATACAAAGCCGTAGACGCACCCCATGAATGCCCTGCTAAATGAAATGGTTTGTCCGCGAGACCCAGCACCTCAACCAGCTTATCCAAATCTGACGCAACCGTTTCAAAGTCATAGCCAGTAGTCGGCTTATCGGACAGTCCATGTCCCCGTTGATCAAAGGCGATGACGTGGTAATCTGCCGCTAACTCAGGCGCAACAAGATCAAACATATGGCTGCTTGAGGCTAAACCGTGTAGCAGGATCAAAGGCGGATTATCTGCCCCACCCCATTCAGTCACGTTGAGCCGCAAATCACTAACTTGAACTAACCGATTTTGACCATCAGCCACGATTTTACCCTCGTCCTTTTATCAGTCATACGACACATGGTGGTTGCATTCTACCGCAGCCTATGTTACTTTAATGCCATGATGGCTACAGAAAAAGTGTCGTTTTTGGTTTCTCAAATGTCTTGTTGTTGCGTGATGATGCAATACGCATATTTGATTCCTGAACGGTAGCGCTGAAGCCAGCTTGTAAATATGCTGATGATAAAGAGCTAACCGTAAGGGTTGGCTCTTTTTGTTTGATGGAGGAGGGCAGAATGACAGATTGTTGTAGTGCGCTTAGACCAACGAATAGCATGAGCACAGCTTTATATCTCATAACTAAAGGATAAAGGAAAGACAATATGACTTCGCATAAGCCCCGTACCATAGCCACCCTTTTCGCTCTCATTGTTTTAACCTTGGCATTTACCATTGCGCCAGCCGTACAGGCTGCTGGCAGCACCTTAACATGGTCACTCGAAGGCATCAACGATCTCAATTCGCTCGATCCCGCCAAAGCGACGGACGCACCGGTCAACACAGTCCTAAGCTTGATTTATGGTGGTCTCGTGCGCTTGGATGCTGATTTGCATGTCGCGCCAGATTTGGCCGAAAGTTGGACAATCTCGGAAGACAATCTAACTTACACCTTCAAACTGCGTGCGGATGCCAAATTCTCGGATGGATCACCCATTACCGCCGATGATGTGGTCTGGTCGATTACACGGGCAGTTGCGCCCGGTGGCAGCGGCGACGGTTTATTCCGCTTGGGAAATATCGCTGGCGCAGCCGAGTTCAACGCGGACACCGCCAAAGACTTGACTGGTATTAAGGCTGTTGATGCCCAAACCGTTGAAATTAAGGTCGTCCAACCGACCGCCTTTTTCCTCGATCAATTGACCTACACCCTCGCTAAAGTGCTTTCTAAGAAAGCTGCCGATGCGGATCCTAATTGGGCAGATAAGCCAGTATCCAGTGGCGCATTCAGTATTCAAGAATGGAACCACAATCAGAACATTATTCTGGTTCCGAACACCAACTACTGGCAGCCAGCCACTAACATTTCCACGCTAACCCTACCCTTCTTTCAAGATAGCGAGACAGCCTTCCAACTGTACCGCACAGGAGGCTTGGATATTATGGGCAGCCAGCAAAATGGCGTTCCCTCGTCGCACGTCGCCGAAGTCGCCAATGATCCCGACTTCCGCCAGACGGCCTCGTTTGCAGTACGCTACATCGCTTTCAACAACAAGATTGCGCCATTTGATAATGTCAAAGTCCGGCAAGCATTAGCCTTAGCCATCGACAAGAAGACCTTGGCGGAACAGGTCTTAGCAGGAACAGTCGATCCGACCGACCGTATTCTCCCCGCAGGTTTTCCCGGCTCTGAGCTGCCGATTAAAGGCTTGAGCTTTGATGCTGACGCGGCAAAAGCTGCCTTGGCCGAGGCTGGTATTAAGCCCGAAGATCTGAAGTTCAAATTAACCTATGGCGTCGAAGGCGATAACGAGCGTGTCGTCACGGTTTTGCAATCATTCTGGAAAGAAAACTTAGGCATTGATGTAACGCTCGAACCGCTGGAACTTTCAACCTTCAGCGCCCGCTTGGATGAAACCTACAAAACGCCCGAATCAGGCCTGCAAGCCTATTACAGCATTTGGGGTGCAGATTATCCTGATCCTCAAAACTTTATTTCGCAGCAGTTGCGTACCGATGTCGGCAACAACAACAGCCACTACTCCAATGCTGACTTCGACAAGCTGGTCGATCAAGCCGATGTGTTGAACGGCGACCTAAAAGCCCGCCTCAATCTGTATAATCAGGCCGAGCAGCTTGCTGTCACTGAAGTCGGCTGGTTGCCGCTCTACAGCCCCAAACTCAACGTACTGGTTAAACCCTACGTAAAAGGGATTGTCTTCAATGGTCAGGGGTTGTTTATTCCGGATTACAGCGCCCTGGAAGGCAAGACCTCCTAAGGTTGCTAACCGAATAACATCATTGCAAGAGTGTATCTCAATACGCTCCTGCTCTATCCAAATCTTGATACTACTTGCTAAGTACGAGATTCCAATTTTGATGTGATAAGCGCTTCGCATCTGTAGGGGAGCACCTGTGTGTGCTCCCTCGTAAAATAATCCTGCAATCACGTACCATTTGACCACCACCCCGCTGAAAGGTTCATCAACTTACCTGATTTAGATACATTCAAAGCTATAATCATCCTAATTTCGTGCTGCCTTCAGTAGAAACTGAACTCTATGGTCAAGTTGATTTTAAAACGGATAGTGAGCTTGCCCTTCGTGATCTTGAGCATCACCTTTATCACCTTTATTGTTGGCTACCTCGCTCCGGGTGATCCAATCCTCAATATGATGGGACAGCACCACGATGTCAACATCTATAATCAACTGCGCCATGTTTACGGGCTGGATTTGCCTTGGTATCAACAATATCTGAATTATCTAACGCAATTGGCGCATGGTAATTTAGGTCTGTCGTTCCGGTTTCAAGGCCGTGCCGTGTGGGATTTAATTGGCAATGGTGCAGCAGTATCCTTGTCTTTAGGTTTAGCAGCTCTCATCACCAGTCTCGTCGTTGGAATTCCCATAGGCATCTTGGCGGCACTCCGCCAAAATTCGATATTTGATCGCGGCAGTATGGGAACCATGCTAGCGCTCTACTCGATTCCCAGCTTCGTACTCATCCCGGTGCTGCAATGGGTCAATTATCAGCTTTACATCCACCATCTTCCGTCCTTACCTGTCGCCGGTTGGGGCGGTCTTCAATATTGGATTCTACCGGTGATTGTGCTGGCAGCGGCTAATATTGGTTATCTCGCTCGGTTGACACGTTCCAGTATGCTCGAAGTACTGCGGCAGGATTACATCCGTACAGCCTATGCCAAAGGACTTCCGCCAGCACGCATCCGCTGGACGCATGCTTTCCGTAACGCAATGCTGCCGATTGTGACAGTCGTTGGCCCGTCGATAGCATTTCTGGTAACTGGCGCTTTTGTGGTTGAAAATCTATTTGCCATTCCCGGCATTGGTTTCGTGTCAATTCAGGCCATTTCACAGCGCGATTATCCGGTCATACAAGGCACGACCGTACTGCTCGCTGTCGCAGTCGTGGTCATGAATTTGATTACAGATATTTTGTATGTGGTGCTGGATCCGCGTGTCAGCGTGGAGGCATAACCATATGCATACCCCCACTGACATCAAAATCAACCAGCCCATCACTTCGCTTCAATCCGAGCACACCGCACCGCAAAGTTTATTCATCGGTTATGCACGGCGCTTATCGACCAACAAGTTAGCCGTAATCAGCCTGATTGTCCTTACATTAATGGTGTTTATTGCCCTATTTGGCCCGTTGATTTATCCGCAAAGCGCCATCAAACCCGACTATGCAGCCATTAACTCTCAACCCTCAGCTAAGCATTGGCTGGGTGCCGATAATTTGGGTCGCGATACATTGGCGCGGTTGATCGTCGGTCTGCGTGTCTCCTTGCTCGTTGCCGCTTATGTCGAAACCCTAAATATCGGCTTAGGTGTAACTTTTGGTTTGCTCGCCGGATATTTTGGCGGGTTTATTGACGTAGTGGTGACGCGGCTGGCCGACATCTTATTCGCGTTTCCGGGCTTACTCTTGGCGATTCTGGTAGCGGCTACTTTTGGCGAAACCGTCACCGAGCAGTTTGGCGGCATCGGACGGCTGCTGCTCGTCGCGGGATCGCTCAGTCTGGTTAGTTGGCCGCTCATGGCACGTTATGTCCGTGGTCAAACGTTGGTGCTCCGCGAACAAGACTTCGTGACAGCCGCCCGTTCTTTAGGTGCTGGTCACTTTCATGTCATTTTGCGCCATATTCTGCCGAATGTAGTTGGACTGATTATCATCAGCAGCACACTTGATATTGCCAGTGTTGTCG
>JACDGI010000294.1 GCA_013821665.1 Anaerolineae bacterium | reverse complement strand
CCCCACGTTTCACCTGCGGCGTGCGGAGGCGGTCAACCCGTTCGCGCAGCCAGCCGCCATTCTTGATGCCGCTGTGCAATCCCAGTGTGACGACGAATCCCACAAATATCAGCATGATCCCAAACAGGAACAATCGTGTAGCGTTGATGTTCGGTGGTGCGCCTGTTAACTTCTGAACAAAGCCGTTCGTCATCTGTCGTCCGCGTACTGTCTGCAACGCCATGTCGCCCAATACTGTGAGATAGATGGCGGATACACCGAGTAGGACGATGATATGCGCGAACAACTTTGCCCCGCGCTTCCATCCCGTCGCTTGCTGCGGATCGCTGGTGCGCTGGATGCCTGCGCCTAACATGGTGCTCACGAGAATCGGCATCAGGAGCGTGAGACAAAGCAGCGGCGCGAGACAACCGCCGAGCAGTGCCCGCCCTTCGGTGAATAACCAGTAGAACATGCCTTAGTCCTTTCTCTGGCGCTGCCCGATGAATCGGTAAGCGATATTCAGCAGTCCAATGACGACGAGCGCGCCGATATAAAGTGCGTCGGTCAGCCGCAGACCCAGCAGCCGTCCAACTGCTGCGCCCGCCAGGATGAGTGTGATGAGGGCGAATGTGCCGACGAGCTTTCGGGTGTTCAAGTAAGATATAGTTACTCCTAGCGTGGGAACCAATCATCCAAATTGTCACCAGAGGGCACAGACGGTTCTGGCTGTTCAATTGTAGGTGCTTCTTCGCGCAGCTTATGCCATTCGGGTCCGACCAGTCGATCCAGTGCCTCACTGAAATGACGACTGGCAATGTCACGGAACAGCGCGTCATGCCCCTTCTCTTTGTTGTTGTAGACCGCCTGTCGATCAGACCCGGCCAGCGGTGCTGTTCCCGGTAAGACGACGTGCGTGTGCAACTGCTGCAAGGGTTCACTGTCGTCTTCAGGTTTGGTTAGGCGGTCATGCAACACATAGCTGTACTCCGGCACTTCAAACCCGCGTGACGTGTAATACTCTTCGACTATACGTTCCGTGAGATCGACAACAAGATCACGGCGATCATCTTCAGGCACAAGCGCCATCAGATCGGGCGCGGGTGAAATCACCCACGTCCAGCCAAGAACGTGTTTGCTTTGTAGTTTGTCGCAGTTCTCGAAGATGGCGCGGTAGTGCTGCCCCAATCCGTTATCTACCCAGCGTTCAGTATCTTCATCCTGCTGAATATGCTGGTTGCGGTTATCACGGTATTGCAAATATTTGAGTGTGGCACGCAGCCCTTGATGCCCTGTTCCGCGTCCTTTGCGTTTCGGACCTTTGTAGGCAAAGTCGGTCACGATGATGGCTTTCATTTCATCTCATGCACGGCTTTAATCTGCGCTAGCAGCGTATTCCCATCGCGTTTGGCAGCGATAATGGCATCTGCGATAAGTTCATGGCTAGTGTCAGATTCAAGTGCTGCCAGCAGATAGATGAGAACATTAAGGTGAAATGCCAGTGCCCCCTCCAGCTTTTCCAGACGCTCCTGAAGCGATTTCTGGAAATGTTTGCGGCTGCCGATAATGTCTTCCTGATTATCCAAATACAGCCGGACAGCTTCGCGGATAATGTCCGCTTCAGTGGTATCCCGCGGCTGTTTGCTGACTAACAGCGCCAGGCGATCACGCATTTCCTGTGTCATACTGATGCTGCGTCGGACGCTTTTCTTTGCCATCTTCTTCCTCACTAACAGACGAACGCCTTCATCATTTTCGCAAACTTCAGTATAACGATGTGTGTAATCTTACAGTTTTGAATTAGTAATTCTGACAAGCCGGCTGTCAAATTTACGGAACTTTTTCAATTTATGTATATTTGATTTCTCGCAAAGGCGGCTCGAATTACGCGAATTACGCGAATTATATATTAAATAATATGTAATATAAAAATAACATATTTTTGATTTGATGAGTGCGAAGAATGAAAGTTTAAAATTTGTAATACAGTTAGGATATTTCGATTTTGCCTGATTATTTGACACATTTTGAACCATTTGTGCTATACTTCCCTTTATCTCGGCTCTGGATATAGACACACTATTTCATCCAAAGTATATTTCGTATATCCAGAGCGACAAATAAGGTGCATACAGTAGATGTGAGGTGATAGATGATAGACAATATTTATTGGTGCGATAGTTGCAGAGCGGTATTTAAGGCATCGACTCAGACGGAAAAGAAATCCTTGTCGTGTGTTTATTGTGGCACAGAAGCAAAATACCTAACTACTGACGTGCGACCTGTATTTGCACGTGAGCGGCGGATTTTGCAATTTTATGGTCACGGTGCATTGCTTACTGAACAAGTATGGCGTAGTAGTAAATCTACGAATTATTTTGTAGAGGGTAAGCCCATAGCTCTGCCCCCGAGCGAAAAACTAAAAGATAATCTGTCAGATATTGCGGATTATATTGCGGATAGCGACCACTACGACGCAGTTGACATTCAGCTTTTGAAAGATTACAAACGGTCACTTGAGATTAACCGAGCCTATTTGAATGGGCTTGAAGATGAGGCATTTACATTTGTCCAAAAAACCGTCAGGCGGTTTCCTAAGCGCACAATGATGGTTTCTTTCAGCGGTGGCAAAGACTCAACTGTTGTTTCTGATGTTGTGCGGCGAGCGCTAGGGCGTTCAGATATTTTGCATGTATTCGGTGATACGACACTTGAAGATGAAAATACCTATGCCTATGTACGCGAATTCCGGGAGCAAAATCCCCTTGTGCCATTTTTTGAGGCGCGTGCCGAACATGACTTTCATCAATTGGTCGATGAAATTGGACCCCCGAGCCGTGTGATGCGCTGGTGCTGCACTATTTTCAAAGCAGGTCCCATCAACAATCTTTTACAATCTATGGGTGACCAAAAAATCCTGACGTTCTACGGTATTCGGCGGGATGAGTCGGCGCGTCGAGCGCGTTATCATCGTACCTCTTGGAACGATCCTGAACGTGTTGGTACAGTAGTGAAGGTAGATCAAGACGATGAACTTAACGGCGTGACCGTTGGGGGTAAGATCGGACAACAAATCACAGGCTCACCGATTATCGATTGGTCCGAGTTTGATGTTTGGCTGTATATGCTCCTTAACGAGGTGCATTTCAACAAATCCTATCGCTTGGGCTATACCCGTGTAGGTTGCTGGCTTTGCCCTCTAAACTCGGAATGGTCAGAACTCATCGGGGGAATCTTCTTCCCTGACGACTCAGCACGCTGGCGTAAACAATTGATTCAATTTGCTACAAAAATTGGCAAGCCTGATCCTGAGGAATATATTGATGACCGAGCCTGGGTGAAACGTTTCGGTGGTGCGGGGTTACCTAATCGCTTTACAGGACTTGAAATGAAACCCTGCGGCGATATGGATAACACCGTACAAGTGGAAGTTGAACGCCCTGTCGATATCGAACTCGAAGAGTTTTTAAAGCCATTAGGCAAAATCAACCGTGACAAAAGTCGTCCCGCCTTAGGCGAAATTTACCTTGAAGGCCGTCACGGACAAAAGTGGAGTGCGATTATCGTACAAGCTCCCGAAGGTAGTACAAACATTCGCTATACCGTTCTTAACCCTGAAGGCGACTTCAAGAATATCACGGCTTATCTCAAATATCAGTCATCTAAATTTCAAACTTGCATTCAATGTACGGCATGTTCAGCAGTTTGCCCGCAGGGAGCAATTACAATTAAACCCGATGCTCGTATATACGAGATTAATCAAGATACATGCACTGGTTGTATGGAATGTGTGACTCATTTTGGTTCAACCGGATGTTTGGTCGCTAAAAGCCTATCGGTGTTTGGTAAATCAGCTCAACAAGATGAAACACCTAGTGGCGGTTTTGTACCTCTTAGCTCGTTGTAGAGGTAAGTTATGGCTGGTTTAACATTTGCAAAACATGAGACGTTTTACATCCGCGATGGATGGCTATATAAAGGTATTCAAGCTGTTCAAAGTGATCCACTAATTTTTGCTCGAGAAGAAGCGCCGCAGATTTTGGGTTTAGGCAAAAACATGGTGCGGTCATTGCGCTATTGGATGTTGGCAACTCAACTTACTGATGAGAAGATGACAAAAAGTGGCAAAGAACAACGACTGACCGAATTCGGTCAATTGGTCGCTGATTATGACCCATACCAAGAACTCGATGGTACGCTGTGGTTGATTCATTACCATTTAGTGACGAATCGTGAAGAGGCAACAACATGGTATTGGTTCTTCAACCATTTTGTACCTATTAACTTCACTCGTCATGATTTTGTAGAGCGTCTTGCTCAGTGGGTGAACATACAAAGCGAAGAACTAAAATCAAACCAATCGCTTGCAAAAGACTTTGATTGTCTTGTACGAACGTATGTCTCTAGTTCGCGTGAACGCTCACCAGAAGATGCCTTAGTGTCTCCACTAGTGTCACTAGGGCTTATTGCAGAAATTGATCACCAAGAAGATGACGCGCGCGTTAGGCATTTTCGTCTCAACCCGATTAAAGCAAACAGTATTCATCCGCTTGTGTTCCTTTATATTTTGCTCAAGCGCCAAAAAGCAGAGCGGGCTAATGCGCGACAAGTGAGCTTGACAGATGTGTTGCGTGAGCCGATGAATGCTGGACGTGCATTGAATATTGGTGTTCAAACTCTAGAAGAGTTGCTTTTGAGCCTTGAAGAAACAAGTCCCGAACTAGCTGTGCATCTAACGCGCACAGGTGGACTAGACCAATTGACGTTGCCCAGCCTTTCGGCTGAAGAAGTTTTACGAGAATTTTACCAGCGGAGCCATGCCTCCGAGGACGTTAAAGTATGGTCGTTTCAAACCAACTGATTCGCTTTTCAACACGCTTTCAACGTGCTGTACATCTTCGGTATGACTTGCGTAACCCTGAAGCGATTGATCGCTATATACCAACTGTAAGCGGAGTTCAGGCATTAGAGAGCATTCTCAAAGGCACGGAAGTCCAGGCCACTCAAAGAGCGCATGTTTTATACGCTGCTTATGGATCTGGTAAGTCTTTGATTGCGGTCTGTATTGCATCAATACTAGAAAATAGGAATGACCTACTTCTCAATAACGAAGCATTGCTCTCCCGAATCGGGGATACAGATACCACAATCGCCGATCTAGCGGAGAAATATCTTCACTCCCATAAACGCTTGATGCCAGTTGTTCTCTCAGGGAACGAAGGGGAGTTTGCCACTGCTTTGATTCGTGCGTTATCGCGTGCTTTAAATGAAGCAGGCTTAGGTGATGTTCAACCAACTACGCGCTTTGACGCTGCTCTAAAAACACTGAATCAGTGGCATGGGGACTATCCACATGCGCTCCATGCGTTTGAGCAACTCTTACTAAAAGATTATAACTCCACGCTAGACTCACTCGATAATGCACTGAAAGCACAAGATGAGGAAGCGTTCAAGGTATTTGAAGCAATCTATCCACAGGTAACGGCGGGTGCAATCTTTGACCGATTTTCTGAAGTTTCTCCTGAACTTGTGTATCGTGATGTCGCCCTTGCGCTAGTGGAATATGGTTATACTGGTATTGTGGTAATTTGGGACGAATTTGGTCGTTATTTAGAAGGACGTACCACTGACATATTTCGAGGTGAGGCGGCATCGCTTCAGAACTTTGCAGAAACATGCAATTATAGCGGCGAACAGCAAATACACCTGATGCTCTTTACACATAAAGAGCTACAAAGTTATACGGCTAACTTGCCAAAGGCATATCAACAAGAGTGGTCCCGTATTGAAGGACGTTTTCAACGACACAACGTCACCAGTGATCCCTATGTTGCCTATCGTTTAATTGCAAACTCCCTAGAACACACCGATACAGCCCTAGTTTACGAACTGTTTCCACAAGTAGAAGCAGATAGGTTAGTTAACGAGACAATTAACTATCAGCTTTTTAATCTCTTTGCATCAGAAGATATAAGCGAATTCATCTATGCCACATATCCTCTGCATCCATTGACCGTCTACGCTTTGGTTCGTTTATCTAACCGGGTGGCGCAGAATGAACGGACAATGTTTACGTTTCTTGTAGCAGATGAGCCGAAATCACTACAAGGCTTACTGAGAGAAATTGAACTTGATTTTGGCGAAAAACTCATTCGACCAGACACGCTTTGGGACTATTTTGAAGGAGCTATTCGTGCCGATGTGGGAGTTAACGGCACTCATCGAATCTGGGCTGGTGTAACAAATGCCTTAGACAAAATCCCTTCCGGCATTGATAACAAAGAGCTTGCCATTCGGATTGTCAAAACATTAGGAGTATTGCTCATTTGTGTTGACCAGGGAGCTATCCGTCCGTCAACTGGACTGCTTGAATGGGTGATTGGGCATGAAGGTGTTGAAGATATACTAAAAGGTTTAAGCCGCCGTAAAGCCATCATCAATCGCAAAATAGATGGCTATTGGACGTTCACGAATGGTAGTGATGTTGATTTTGAGCAAAAGCTTGCTGAGATGCTGGAACGCACTAATCCTACCCCAGTTCAATTGCGGCGATTGCTAGATCAACTTACTCCAGCTCCCACAACATTAGCCCGTCGCTACAATCAAGAGCGCGCAATAACACGCTATTTCACGGGTATATATCGCTGGGTTTATGAAGTAGAAGATACGCCCTGGGACTTACTTATCAGTCA
This sequence comes from Anaerolineae bacterium, assembly GCA_013821665.1. Lineage (GTDB taxonomy): Bacteria > Chloroflexota > Anaerolineae > Aggregatilineales > Phototrophicaceae > CFX2. The sequence goes on along the minus strand of JACDGI010000294.1, from coordinate 2,555 downwards.
GACGGGTAATTCAGATGGATTGGTTGTGTATTTGCTCACTGATGACAGTGTGAGCCATGAGTCTATTCGCAACAGCATCGAAGCACATCCAAGAGTACTTTATGTGTTCTCCGAAAAACCCCTCACACATATAACAGAATTGCTACGTGAACTCTTTGCCCTACAGGAACTAGAGAATGATCCCACATTGCGTCAGCATGAAGATAGCCAACGTGTGAGGCGCGAGATTTCTTGGTTGATTGAAGACGCACAATTACGTCTTGAACGTGAAATTGGGGCGCTTATCGACCCTCTGTTAGGCAAATCGGTTTGGATAAAATTCAAGAATGAAACGGTTGAAGGCTACCAAGTATCAAATGCTAGTTATCCTACACGCTTAGTCAGCCAGGTCTGCGATGCGGTTTATTCAGATACGCCGGTTTTCAACAGCGAAGGGTTGAACAAGCATTATCCAACAACACAACAACTCAAAGCATCGCAAAAAGTTATCAATGCGATGTTTAACCATGAACTATCGGGAACACTTGGCTTGGAGGGCTATGGACCGGAAGTTCTGAATCTGAACACCCTCTTGATTGCTCCAAGTATTTTACGTCAACACGATGGTCAATGGATTATTGCGCTTCCGCCCGATGAACGCTTGGCAATAGTGTGGCAAATCATAGATGATTACTTACTGAATACTTGCCTAGAGGGGGCAAGAACGATTGAACCACTGGTTCAAATTCTTACTGAAAAGCCTTATGGTTTACGCTTAGGGATTTTACCATTGCTCTTTTCAGCAGTTCTTTATCGGCATTTACGAGTGACGACGATCCGCAAAGATGGGCGAGTACAAATGCCGATTACAGGAGAACTGGTGAGTGAAATATTTACTAGCCCTACCAACTACACAATTGAGGTAGGGGAATGGAATGACAGACTAGAAGTTCTATGGCGAGCAATCTTGTCTCGTTTTAGTAGCCACATTCACCAATCCGAATACTATCATCAGCCCCTTACACTTTTACCGAATGTGATGATACGGTGGTTGCAGAGTCAGTCGCAGTTTTGTCGCCAAACCCGTAAGCTATCCGCAGATGTGTTGCGGTTCCGTGATCTAATTCGCGTGGCACAGACGGAACCTGCCAAAGTGCTGTTCTATGAACTGCCAGATCTGTTGAATATTCAGGTCGATGCAACTCAATCACAAATTGAAGAACTCCTCGATAGCCTACTGACTGCTATTAGCAATGCATACCTAGACCTACAGCGCCGTTTAGACCGATTTACTCAAAAGGAATTTGGTCAACGTGAAAAAGATGGCTTCTCAGCGATGAAGACATGGTTAAACCAGATGCAAGGTAGTGACAGTATCAGAATCACTGATTTTCGCTTTGGAACATTGATTTCGCAAAAATTCGTTGCAACATTACTTGAAGCCGATGATGCTGACGGGCAATTTTGGGATAAGTTATCTAACGCTGTGACGGGAATACACCTACGTGACTGGACAGATCAAAGTGAAACGCGGTTCTACGATGTAATTGTAAATGCACGACAAGACGTTGAGCGCGAAGTGAAGCAATTAGTCGCAGAAGAGTCAGTCATAGCTTTATCTCTGCAACTTCCTGATAATACTGAGCGTGAGTTCCGATTTAGGTCTACGGATTTGAGCGCCCAGGGTAAGCGATTGCTTCAGAACTTTATGTCAACGCTGGAAATTGCAGGTCGGCCTTTGTCAGCAGATGAAAAACGTCAGATTGCGGTGGCATTCTTGTTGCATGTGATGGGAGAAGAAATTGTTGGAAACCGATAAACGGTTAATCTATCTTGATAATGCCGCCACAACTTTTCCGAAGCCCGAAGTTGTTTATCAGGCAATGGATGACTTTTACCGAAATTATGGAGGAAATGCAGGTAGAGGGGCCAATCCTCTTGCTCGTAAATCTGGTTATCTAGTGGCAGAAACTCGTGAATTACTGAAGGTATGGCTAGATGCACCTGATGTAGTGATCTCAGCTTCATCAACTATTGCTCTAAATACTGTAATTATGGGTGCGCGCCTGCGAGCAGGCGACACAGTATATGTATCACCATTTGAGCATAATTCGATTCTCCGGCCTTTGGCTCATTTACGAAAAACCATAGGAATTGAAATAAGCATTCTCCCATTTGATAAACAAACTTTTGAGTGCAATCTCAATAAAGTGCGTCAAATTTTTAAAGTTGATCCGCCAACGATGTTGTGTATTTCGCAAGTCAGCAATGTTTTTGGCGCGATATTGCCTGTAGATGAACTGACGAAAATTGCTAAACAAGTTTCCCCGCAATGTGTTACTTTAGTAGACGGTACTCAAGCGGCAGGCTTAAAGCGCCTGGAGATGAGCCACATAGATGCTTTGGTATTTTCAGCGCATAAGTCTTTCTATGGACCGTTTGGTGTAGCAGGAATTGCGTTCGGTACAGATTGGCGACCACTTCCTTTGATATATGGTGGTACAGGCACGCAATCCGAAAGTGTCGATATGCCTGTTGACGGTCATGCACGTTATGAAGCTGGAAGTCATAACATT
>JACDGI010000293.1 GCA_013821665.1 Anaerolineae bacterium | reverse complement strand
CCGCCGAAATTAGCAGCGCCGGAGCCGGTGTACCGACGATTGTTCCGGTCACAACCGCAGTTGCAGGCAGCGGTCAAATCGCCTCTGACCCCAACACCGATCTCAGCCCATTACGAGTTTACCCCCCCGCTTGTGATACCCTCTTCTGGGATACCGCCGATGTTGGCATCAGCTACGGTGGTAGTATTGAACCGCGCTGCACTGCCATCTGGCCGGGTTATGCACCGGGCGCACCGCTTGGTTTTAAGCGTATGCAGATGTATTACGACATCACCTTCTATGATGCTAAAGGCCAGCCCATCAGCGGCCCTTTGAGCATACCCGTGACCCATTGCGTCCAAGCCAATCCGGCAGATATTGACCGTGCTATCGTGGGTATCGCTGATGGTGCCCCACGCAGCTTCAAGATTCTGCCCACCTTGCGCGTCGGTAATATGGTCTGTGCGGAAATTGACCACAGCGGCGGCATATCCTATTTTGTACCGGGCTAACAGCAGCTTTCTAACCTAAAGGAACGTAGCATTTCATGCGTATCGAAACAAACAACGAACTTATCAAGCGTAATCGCCGCACAGCCAATATCCTGTTCTTTTTCAGTATGGGTATTCTGATTGCGGGCTTTTTGGTCGCCAATTTGCAGCTTACGGCCAAAGATGGGGTAACGCTTCTAATCTCTGTGGTTGCGCCGTGGATTGTGCTGCCACTAGGATTTATCAGCACCTTGATTTCGGTACGCATGACCAACCTGTGGGTGCGGCAGCCGCGCCCCGAAAAAGCCATTCCGGCGGGTCTTAAAGGGCTGAGCAAGCGCAGCGTCCTTTATAACTATTACCACTTTCCAGCGCGGCATGTCCTCGTTGCGCCGCAGGGTGTGTTCGCCATTGTCACGCGCTATCAAGATGGCCGCTACATTGTAAACGGTGAGAAGTGGCAGTCACCGGGTGGCCCATTTGCCGCCATCGGACGCTTCTTCCGCCGCGATGCCATTGGCGATCCCACAGCGGATGCTCACAAAGCAGCGGCCTACGTCAAAGGTTTGATCGAAAAGACGCTGCCGAACGTCGAAGTACAACCATTGATCATATTTGTTGATCCCAAAGCGCGGCTGGAAATTAACGATTCAAGCGTGCCAGTGCTGTACTCTGACGAAAATAAAGAGCCGAATCTGCGCGACTTTATACGCCAGTTGACACAAAAACAAACCCCTCAAATCGAACAACCAGCCGCTAAAAAAGGTTCAGGCGGCAAGGGCAAAGGCGAAACGAAGCCAGAGTTGGGTGTCATTAACCCCGAACAAGTGGCTGATGCGCTGGAAGAAGCCACTGTCATCGGCTGATGTTTTCTTCAAAACCGTTTTCACGCACCCTGCCGATCATGATAGTTATTGTCACGGTCGGCTTCGTTTTGCGCCTTTTCCACCTCACACTCGTTCCGCTGCGAGGTGATGAAGCCTTTAGCGTCCAATATTGGGCGGGCCAACCCCTCAGTGTTTCGCTGGCAAAAACCGCTACGATTGAGCCGCATCCCCTGCTTACCTATGCGATTTTTCGTGGTTGGGGTTTAATCGCCGGCACCAGCGAACTGGCGATGCGGTTTCTTCCGGCATTGATTGGCCTACTCGGAATACCCGCCATCTTTGCAATTGGCAAGCGGCTCGGCAATAAACAGATAGGTTTGGTCGCCGCGCTCCTCTTTGCATTACATCCCTTTGAAATTTGGCACGCGCAGGATGTTCGCAATTACGCCATATGGGCGGGAATGAGCCTCATTGCCTTGTGGCTGGGCTTACGGGCGCTCGATAAACAGCGTAACCGCGATTGGCTGTTGTATGCAGTTGTCGCCAGTGTTGCCGCCAATATCTTTTACATGGAATTGCTAACTATCGCGGCTTTCGGCATTTATGTACTCATCACCTATTGGGGCAAATGGAAAACCATCTTCTTATGGAGCGTAGCCGCTGCTATCGCAGGTGGGTTATCCATCGCATCGTTTGTCATTTTTCAGTTGCCGTTGTTCATGCACGGTGGTTACCCCGGTAGTGTCGGTGGCGCACTCAACATCAGTGAAATGTGGACACACTTTCTACCTGTTCTGAACTTTGGCGAGATCACCCTTCCGTTGGAAACACTCGACGGTTTATGGTCGGTTATCGCAATTGTTTTACTCTCCGGATTAGTCGTTCTGTGGCTCAAGCAGCGGCGTATGGCGCTTTGGCTAACCCTGCTCGCCTTATTGCCACCTATTTTTCTAACCGTCTTATCAACACGGCTCAGTGTTTTTGCGCCGCGTTATATTCTGTCGGTTGCCCCTGCGTTTCTGCTCATTTTTGCCAGTCTGATTGTTTTTCTATATCAGCAAAAGCGCTCGATTATTGCTCCACTTGGCGCAGTAATATTGCTGAGTGGCTGGTTGGTGATTAGTGGAGCAAGTCTGCGAAATTATTATTTCGATCCCGCCTACGCCAAAACCAAAAACTGGCCTGTATTGGCGCACTATCTCCAACAAAACAGCCAACCAGACGATGTCATTATTCAAAGTGCTGCCGACTCAGCTTTTGGCTATTACTATCACCAAAATCAGATGGTCGAAGCACCAGATGTCGCCTTGCCAGCAACCCCCACACAACCTACCGCCGACATCCGAACCGTACTGGAAAAATACAGCCAACAAAAAACGGCCATATGGCAAGTCGGGCAGGAATTCTCCGAATGGCCGAACGCGGGTATCGTAAAAGGTTGGTTGGATGAACACATGCAGTTAGTACTCAGTGGCGCACCCGGCGGATTAAACATGCTGGAGTACAAAAATTGGCAGGTCGCGACTGATGAAATCGCACACACAACATCAGCGACTTTCGCTAATGTTGTCAATCTAATCAGTTATAAAATCCTGCCACCATCCGAACCAAACGGCAATATGACAGTCTGGTTATATTGGAAGCCGCTGACAACCACCGGCACACCGCTAAAAGTATTTGTCCATTTGCTCGGTGCAACCAATCCGGCGACTAATTCACCCTTGTGGACGCAGGATGATCGCTTCCCCCAAAACGGACGTATCAGCAGCCAAAACTGGTCAACGGCTGAAACCTATCGTGATGTTTATACCGTGCCGATGAGCGGTGTACCGAACGGCCAATACACCTTGGAAGTTGGCCTTTATGATCCTACTACCAACACGCGCCTCAAGGTTGGCGCTGCCGACAGCTACATCCTACAAACCATCGAACTCAAATAAAAAGAGACGTATGTTGATATACGCCTCTTTCATATTGCTTACCGCACTAACGATTACGGCATACTACTAAGCTTAGCTTGCCACTTGTCGCTCAGCTTAGTATAAATCGCTTCCGAAATTTCGCCTTTCGAGAGCTTCATATCAAGGTTATCCAGCATCGCTTGGATTTCCGCCTTGGTTTGAGGATTATCTGATGCCGGGGCAGCAGCAGCCGGAGCATCCCCGCCACCGTTCTGCTTATTCATCATATTCATCATCATCTGGTTCATCATCATTTGCTGCTGAGCCATCTGTTGTTGCGCAGCAGATTGTTCAGGATTCATCGAAGCAGCAATAGACTGCCCAACGCCCAAACCCAGACCTGCACTAGCCAAGGTACCACCAGCGCCTTGATTACCGGCTGCCGTCTGCGCGATATTGAGGCGTTGTACACGCTCCCACATATCAAGGCTAACATAGTTCCGCAGTTCGTCTGCGCTCACATCCTTAGCCGTAAACGGATTCGACTCGAAAGCCTTAATCCGCAAGCCCAACGCTTTGAATTTGTCGTTGAGTTTCGCCAGCATCGCGCCCTCAAGATCACCCAGCAGCTTATTGGCATCCGGGATACTCTGTGCCCCTGACGCGCCAATCAACATAGCTACCTCACCAAGAAGCATAGCCTGTACACGGTCTTTAATATCATTCATGGTCACATATGGGCGACCCACCGCATATTGCTTGACGAACAGCATCGGCTCATCAATGCCAACATCAATGATGCCGTGCGTAATCAACAGCACCGCGCCCAGACCTTTGCCGGGGGTTTCCATGACAATCGGTGTGCTGGTTCCCCAACCCACCTGCGGCATATCTTTGAGATTCACAAAATATAAATCTGCCGTAAAAGGGGTGCGTCCACTGGTCGCCAAGCCAATTAATCCGGCCAAAATCGGCAGGTTGGCTGTCGAGAGCATATGGCGGCCTGTGCCCAGCACATCCAGTGCTTGCCCACCGCGCACAAAAACCGCCGCTTGGCTTTCACCAACAATGACCTGTGAACCCATACGGAAGTCACCGCTGCCCTCTTGCGGTTCACGCCATGCGAATTCTTCAGTCCCTACGTTCGTATGATCTACAACATCAATCAAGCGAGGCATCCAATTTCTCCTTGTTCGATAAGAAAATTTCTTTCAGTACAGTTACATCGAGAAGCCAGTATTAGACCGACTTCGACAAATTGGTCAGCACATCGTCTCGCAGCGAATACGCGTTATTGGCTTCAATCGTGAGCGCATCCAAAGCCGCAATCGCCTCATCAATCCCCGTTTTATCAGTAGCGGCTTTCGCCAGCGTATTCAATGCACCGTCAAATTTATCGGCGTAAGCGATCAGTGCCTCGTCAAAGCTGTAGAGTTTATCCATCTCATCCGGCCCAATTTTGATGGCTTCCATAATGCCCGAATAACCGGGGGCCGATGTCTTAATGAGATCGCGGAAAAGTTGCAGCTTAGATTTGGCGCTGCTGGTCTTGCTCATATAACTCAGCCCGCCGTTATTCAACAGTGTATTTTCGATCTGTGTGAGACGGGTGATTCGTTGTGACAGTTCATCCGCAATATGGTCACGCAGCATTCGGTCAGCCGTACGGCGTGCCTTCTTATCAAGATACCCACTGAAGCCCGGAATACGCTTGATTAACCGTTCCAATGATCCCGGTTGGCTGGTAATCCGATCATAAAGTTCTGACATGCTTGACACCTTTCCTCAATAGAATATAGCTTGATTCTATCGCATATGTTCGTAAGCATTCCCCCCAATTATAGGGAGACTGACTCTAGGTTAGGAAGTACTCGGTTCCACAAAATGGGCAAACGACCACGCCCTTCCCTGCCAGTTTGATTTCGCCGCCGCAATTCTTGCACTTTTCCAGACCGCGCAAATTGCTGGCATCCGACGAATACAGAATACCTTTATCCCAGTTGATATAACCGCTGAAGACCTGTAAGCCCACCAGTTGGTGAACCATACTTTTCACGGTATCGACATTGGTCTTCATTTCGAGCGCCAAATCACTCACGGCGACCTGCCCACGACTCTTCACAATATCGAGCAGTTGGCGCTGTTTCTGCATCTCAGATTCGGACTCGGCTTCTTTGCCGCCCTGAACATACAGATAGATACCAAAACCCACCAGCAGTGCCACAGGGATAAAAGCGATCCCAGCGCCGACGAGTGCGCCTCCGCTTTCCAGTTGCCCTCCACTGACTTGTGATGCCAGCCACAAACCACCAATCACCGCGATGCCGAAGCCCACCACAATCAAGATAACTCCAACGAGCCTTCCAGAATTCATGACCTCATTCCTTTACCGCAGACCTTCAACCAGAATTTATAGACTAATCAGATCATCAATGCGTTGGCTAACCGAAACCGCGACTGCCGCCGCCGCTCCCACCGCCACCAAATCCACCGCCGCCACTAAAACCACGTCCGCCGCTGCTCCAACGACCGCTGCCACCTGACGATTGCGGTTGGCTGGTCATGACGCGTGAAGCAGAATTCAACATACCGGTCAGACCTTTGGAAATGTTCTGTAACCCGCCCGACATGTTGCGTGACAAATCATTTAACGAACCACTGCCACCGGCATGTGCCAACGGCCCCGGTAAACCGCCCATCGCGGGGCGTGGCAGAGGTGTACCGGCGATATAACCACCGTGATACCGTCCGCCCATGTAAGTTGGATAGTACCAGTAAGGGATCGGTACATTAGGCACCTGAGCAAAACGCCGCACCCACGTATTATCCAAACCAAATGCCACAGCGTATGGCAGGTAATCATCGAAATGCTTGGAGGCTTCTGCCACGTCCGAGTACTTTTCAAGATTTTGCAGATATTCATAGAAGGCACGCCACTTGGCCGCTTCTTCCGCGCCCTTGCGTGTCTTAGCGGGCATGGCGTTACCGGCAACCAGCGCCACTAAGCCCACGAAACCCACCGAAAATGGCACCAGAACCAGCGCACCGCTGACCGTATCGCCAAGTTGGAACGCGCCGTAAATCAAGATACCAGCGACAACCAGCAGCAAAACACCAAATCCCGACCACATGGCACGGGTCGTTTGTGGATTAGTCGTGAATAAACCTTCGTCCACCAACCCCTTATACAGATCCACTTGCAGCGCAGAAATGACCGTATAAAAAGTGTTCTTCATCGAATCCATTGTGCGTTCCATCCGCAGCGAGAATAATGAATTCAACATGCGCTTTTCATAGGCTTTGAGGTCGTTGTCAGGTTTATCAGTCCGCTTAAAAGTGAACTTGCTGGTCGAACCCATGCCGAATAATCCGGGTTCTTGATTTTCTTCCATCACCAAGTACCCGCGACGCGCCAGATCAACGAGGATGGATATAACATCCTGCACATCTGCCTTTTCGTCGATCAATGTACCGACAATGGCGGGCGACAAAGTATCCGGCGGATCAGTAATAAACTTTGGCACCGGCCCAATTTGCGGATCACGCCCTTTGGTATACCAGCGCGCATAAATCGCTAATGTGCCGCCTATACCAATCAGCAATGACAAAGCGATCAAACCAATGTCCACCAGCGGCTTCGTCTTTTCGTCATAAGCCCGCTGCTGATCAAATTTGCTCTGCCAACTTGGAACGACAGCCGCCGCATTATGCGGATACTGCACACGGATTTCAAAGGTTTGGTCGTCCGTGATTTCTTCATTAGCCGTGGCCGTAATGGTCGTCCCTTGGACGTTGACCGTGCCAGCAGCACCGTAAGTCTCCACCGGGTCAACACCTTCCCGTGGTGCAGATCCCTGCGGCATTTGTACCGTGATGGTGCTGTTCTCAATCGGGTATCCATAATGATTAGATGGAATCGCAATCCACCACAATTGGTCGCCGCCGCTGTAAACACGCAGCGCACCATCGACATGATAGCTAATATCGAACTTTGCGCTGGCATTGTTCAATGGTCGGAGAAAATAGTAAGTGATGGATTTTCCATCGCTCGTATCCTCGGTACAGAAGGTGCCGGGATCATCCGAACAACTTTCTTCCAACGCTTGTCCATTTTCACTCACAGCGACATTCGTAATGCTGTTGAGATTGGTGAGTGGAATAACAGCCGAACCAAAACGAAAACTACCACTGAAGTCGATGTCGTAACTTTCGGTCACATCAAATGAATTCCCTGTTACATCCACATTATTAATGAGGACATCCCAACGATTCCATACAAGTGACTTCGATTGCGCATCGACTGATGAAAACACGAGCGTAGCGAGGACAAGAGAGAGGAATGTAACGATAGCGCGTTTTTGCATGTTATGGCCTCCGCGAAAACACTACATGCACATTATAGCATGGCTCGCCTCAACTGTGTTGGCGCGTTAAGTCGTTCAGGTGTAATATGACCCTCTATAACAGAAGCTTGAATGGCCCCCGTCACGAAGGAGAAACCGCGATGCGATACCCCCGTTTCGCTGCTATTGTCATCACTGTCTTATGTATTTTTGCGCTCGCATCGGTTGCCAGTGCCTCTCGTATCCCTGTTTCTCTCCAACCGGCTACCACTCCCGAACCCGTTACCTCTGGCAGCACGACCAGTACGAGCGCCAATGGCAGCGGTGCGACCTACGTTGTGAAACAGGGTGAAACCCTTTTTAAGATCGCGACACACTTCAATCTGACGACCAAACAGCTTGCCGAAGCCAACGGAATCACTAACCCAGCTTTAATTTATGCCGGTCAAATCTTGAAGATTCCGGGCGCATCGTTCGCCAATCCAACCACTGTCGCCCCCTCACCCACGACTCAACCAACCGCTGTTCCGCAAGCAACCGGTACTTATACGGTTCAAGTCGGAGACACCCTCTATAAAATCGCGGTACGCTTCAAGACGACCACCACCAAATTGATGAGCTTGAACAATATCACCAATGCCAATATCGTCTATATCGGACAAGTTCTCAAAGTGCCGACTGACGGCACCGGCGCACCAGTACCAACGCCCGTTCCGACGATACAATCCGGTCAGCCTGCCGCGCCACCAGCTACTCAGGTTGGCTATGGCTTTGATTACGGTATCGAAGCCTTCACGACCGGCCAAGATTTATCGACCATCACCGGCCAAATCAGCCAGCTTGGAATGCACTGGGTCAAGCAGACTATTTACTGGCGCGATATTGAACCCGTTCGTGGGCAAATCGATTTTGCGACCATCGATGAAATCGTCAACCGCTTCACCAGCGCCAACCTCAAAATTCTGTTTACGGTAACAAGTTCACCTGCATGGTCACGTTCCTATATTCTCGAAAATGGCCCATCCGATAATCTGGCTGATTACGGCACCTTCGTCGCGGCTCTTGCCCAGCGTTATGCCGGACGCGTCCAAGCCTATGAGATTTGGAACGAACCCAATCTGCGTTCCCAATGGTCATGTACCGAATCCACCGATAAACCCAGTTTCTGCAAAGCCAAATATAGTGACCTTTTGAGCATCGCTTACAAGGCCATTAAAGGCGTGGATGCCAAAGCGGTTGTGGTCAGCGCGGGCTTAGCTCCAACCGGTTATAACGATGGTGTCAATGCGGTTGATGACCGAATTTTCCTCACCAGTCTTTATGCAGATGGCCTCGCCAATATGAGTGATGCCATCGGTGCGCATCCCCTCGGTTGGGCAAACCCGCCCGATTCTTCTTGTTGCTCTGCGCCCGAAGGCGTAACCACCCACTTCGAAAATCCAAGTTTCTACTTCCGCAATACGCTGGATGTCTACCGCAAAATCATTGTGGACAACAAAGACGGCAGCACGCCCATCTGGATTACCAAGTTTGGTTGGGGAAGCAGCGAAGATACCAGCGCACCGGAGAAGAATAACATTTTCGTGTCGTACACCAGCCTTGATGAGCAAGCCACTTATATCAGCCGCGCCTTTGAACTGGCTACTGAACTGGGTTTCATCGGGCCGATGTTCCTCTCAAACCTCAATGGCTGTCAGGCC